>NZ_JBIDBC010000013.1:137051-200319 GCF_043202835.1 Streptomyces sp. NPDC048142 | reverse complement strand
AAACCACCCCCGGGTCCGTCCCCTTTTCCGCCCCCCCGGCCCCCCGGGTGGCGCCCGTGTACCCCTTTTCCTGGTGTTGGGCCCCGGCGGGTCCGGGGGGGGCCCCCCGGGCCGGGGGGGCCGGGGGCCCACGACAACCGTACGGGCGGGGGCTCAACGGCCCTGGAAGGACTTCACGTTGTCGCCGAAGGTCCAGCCCCTGGAGCCGTCCCAGTTCAGGGACCAGGTCATCAGCCCCTTGAGGGAGCCGCTGTAGTGGTTCCATGCCTGCGCGACCAGTCCGGTGGACATGTGGCCGCCGCCCGCTCCGACCTGGGCGGGCAGGCCCGGGACCTGCTTGTCGTAGGGCACCGTGATGGTGGTGCCCTGGATGACGAGCCCGCGGTCGAGGCAGTCGGTCTGGGCGATGAATCCGGCGACGGTGCCGGCGGAGTAGGAGTCGCCGGAGCAGCCGTACATGCTGCCGTTGTAGTACTGCATGTTCAGCCACCACAGGCGGCCGTTGTCGGCGTACTTCTTGATGATGGGCAGGTACGAGCCCCAGATCGAACCGTAGGCGACGCTGCCGCCGGTGACGTACGCCGTCTCGGGGGCCATGGTGAGACCGAAGTTCGACGGCATCGCGGCGAGGACGCCGTCGATGATGCGGATGAGGTTGGCCTGGGAGGCGGAGAGTTCGTTGATGTTGCCGGTGCTGATGAGGCCGGTCTCGATATCGATGTCGATGCCGTCGAAGTTGTACTTCTTCAGGATCGGGACGATCGTCTCGACGAACCGGTCGGCCACCGCACTGGAGCTGAGGTCGATCCCGGCCGTGGCGCCCCCGATCGACATGAGGATGGTGCTGCCGGAGGCCTTGGCCTCGCACATCTCGGCGGGGGTGGCGACCTTGACGGTGTTGTCCATGCCGTCCTCCCAGAGGACGGTGCCGTCGGAACGGATGACGGGGAAGGCGGCGTTGATGACGTTGTAGCCGTGCCGTGTGATGCGGGAGTCGGTGATCGGGATCCAGCCGAGCGGCGGGTGTACTCCGTTGGCCGCGCCGTCCCAGTTCTCCCAGTACCCCTGGAGCACCTTGCCGGTGGGCTTCGACTTGACCGCGCAGGTCTCCTCGGCCGCCGCGCTGCTCGTCTCCGCCGCCTGCGGCGGAGCGGCCGCGGCCAGCATCGGTACGACGAGCGCCGCCGCAAGGCCGAGGCCCAGCAGTCGTGAGGTACGACCCATGATCCGTACGTCCTTCCAGCCCGGGTCCACCGCCGCCGGTACGAAAGGTTCGCCCCGACCCGCCCTGTGTCGTGACCCTGCCAAACCGTAGAATGGTCCAGACCTTCGGTCAAGAGGTCTGGACCGGACTGCCCGTCAGGAGCGGTGGCGGCGGGGCGTGGAGCGGCTCTTCGAGGGCCCTCGCCCGCTTCGCTCCCCGGACCGGGTCCGGGAGTTCCCGTACAATATGACCGCCCTACGCCCCTGTTAGGCCCCCTGAAAGGGTTGCAGCACCGCTTGAGATGCGATAGGTCGACCATAGCCGCGAGCCGCGAGCCGCGAGCCGCGAGCCGCGAGCCGCGAGCCGCGAGCCGCGAGCCGCGAGCCGCGCTGGGGCGGTGTGCCCGTAGCCTCTCGGGGTGGCCATGCACGCTAGCCAGCCCCTCCGCGTCCCCGTCGGCAGCGACGCCGGGCGGTGGAGCACCTTCCACGGTGAGAAGACCCTGGTCGTAGCGGCCCGTACGGTGACCTCGACCGTACGGGTCCTCGAATGCCTGCCCGCCCTCCTGCGCGGGGACGCACGGGTGACGGTCGTCTTCGCCCACGACCCCACCTCCGCCTTCCACGACGGGGTGCTGGATCTGCTGCACGACACGGGCTGCCGGGTCATCCCCTGGGAGCAGGTGAGCCACGCGGACCCCGATCTGATCCTCACCGCCAGCGAGAACATCGACGTCCCCGACGGACACTGCCCCGTGCTGGTACTGCCTCACGGCATCGGCTTCCAGAAGCAGGTCCCCGACGCCCGCGCCCCGGGCGACCGGCTGTCGGGGGTCGTGCCGGACAGCCTGCTGGAATCCGGCAGGGCCTGGCTGGCCATTTCGCATCCGGGGCAGGAGGAACAGCTGCTCTCCTCGCATCCGAAGGCGGCCGGGCGCACGCTGCTCGTGGGCGACCCGTGCTACGACGAACTACTGGTCAGCGCGGACCGGGCGGGCGCCTTCCGCCGGGCGCTCGGCGTGCCCGGCACGCACCGTCTGGTGGTGCTCAGCTCCACCTGGGGGCCCACTTCCCTGTTCGGGCAGGACCCCGGACTGGCGGCCCGTGTTCTCGCCGCCCTGCCCTACGACGAGTTCCGGGTGGCGGCGATCGTCCACCCCAACGTCTGGTCGGGGCACGGTTCCTGGCAGATCCGCAATCTCCTGGCACCGGCCCTGGAAGCGGGCCTGATGCTGATTCCCCACATCCACGCGTGGCGGTCGGCGCTGGTCGCGGCGGACGTGGTCGTGGGCGACCACGGGTCGGTGACCCTGTACGGCGCGGCGCTCGGCAAACCGGTTCTGCTGGGGGCCTTCGGGAGCGAGTCCGTGCCCGGCACCGCGATGGCCGCACTCGGCCGGGCCGCGCCCCGCCTCGATGCCCACGACGACGTGCACGGACAGATCGTCTCCGCCCTCGCCGAGCAGCGGCCGGAGCGCTTCGCCACCGTCGCCGAGGGCGCCTTCCACCAGCCGGGCCTGGCGCTGCCCCGGCTGCGTACCGCGCTCTACGACCTCCTCGGCCTTTCCCAGCCGGTGTCCGCCGCCCCGCCGGAGTGGTTCCTGGCCGAGCCCGTCGAGACGGGCGCGAAGGCCACCGCCTGGACGGTCACCACGACCGGGCTGCCGAAGGACGGGCCGGACGCCGTCACCGTACGCAGACAGCCCGCGGCGGTGTGGCGGGAGGCGGACGACCCGGGCGAGGACGAGACGGCCGGGCGCTTTCGCCATCTCGCCTGTGACGAGCGGGAGCCGGACCGGCGGTTGCTGGAGAGCGCCTCGGTGCTGCTGTGCGGTGCCCCCGTCCGTTCCGCGGCGGCGGGCGTCCGGTGGATCGGGGAGACCCTGGACCGCCTTCCGGGCTGCCGGCTGGCGGCTGGCGGCGGCCTCGCTGGCCGGCGGCGGCGCTCTGGTGGGGCTGCGGGACGGGCGGACCGTGGAGGCCGCCATGACCGGGCCGGCGCGGGATCCCGCTCTGCCCGCGGCGGCCGTCTACGCGCTGCTGCGGGCCGCCGCTCCGTTGGACGACACCATGGTGACCGTGCGGGTCGGCGGGCGTGCCGAGGACGTGGCGCTCCGGCTGCGTTCACCCCGGCGCGGCGGCCCGTCCGGCTGAGCGCGCCACTCCCCCGTCACCCCGCCGGCTCTCCTCCCACCAGCCGGTCCCGCAGCTCCTGCGCGCGCGGGCTGCCGCCGGCCTCGTAGATCTCCAGGGCACGTTCCAGACGGGCGCGCACCTCGCGGGGGTCGCCCTGCGAGCGCTCCTGGATGTCGGCGAGTGCGACGAGTGCCTGCGCCTCGTAGTGGGTGGCCTTCTCCTCGCGGAGGATCACGGCCGCTTCGCCCAGCGCCCGTACCGCCTCGTCGGTCTCTTCCAGGTGGTCGTGGGCGATGCCGATGGCTGCCTGCGCACGGGCCGCCATCCGGGGGTCCTCGCACGCGATGAGCTCGTCGTGGGCGCCGCGCAGGGTGTGCAGGGCCTCGCGGGGGTGCCCGGCCGCGTCCTGGGCGCGGCCGAGGAAGTAGGCCGCTATGGCGGCGCCGCGGCCCTCGTTCGCGGCCGTGTTGAGGTCGAGGGCGTTGCGGTAGGCCTCCATGGCCCGCGCGGGGTCGGTGCGGTCCCAGTACCGTCCGGAGAACTCCTGCACGGAGGCTCGGACGACCGGATGGTCCGCCACCTCGGCGCAGGCCTGGGCGGTGTCCAGCTCGCGCCGGGCGGCCCCGTACTCGCCCAGGTCCATCAGCGGGCGCGACAACAGGCTGCGCAGTCGTGCCTCGGCGGCCGGGGCCATGGCCTCCGCGGCGGCCGCCGCGCCGAGTTCGAGCGACTCCCGCCAGTCGCCGAGGTGCCGGTGGTGGAGGAACAGGACCGTGAACGCCTCCGCGAGCTGCCAGACCTCGGTGTGCAGCGTCTCCTCGCGCGCGGCGGCCCGCAGCACGCCGAGGATGTTGCGGTGCTCGGCCTCCAGCCAGTCCACGGGCCGGGGCGCGCCCGGCGCGGCGAAGGGGTCGCGGACGCCGGAGAGCCACGGGCCGAGGTCGGCGATGCGCAACCGGTCCAGCCGGACGGCCCGGTCGGCGAGTGCGGTGAGGGCCAGGTAGTGCAGCGTCACCCGCCGGACGAGCGCGGTCCGCCCGTCCGGTGCCTCCTCGTCCGTCGCGCGTTCGCCCGCGTGCAGCCGTACGAGGCCGTGGAAGCGGAAACGCCCGTCCGGCGTCTCCTCCAGGAGGCTGGCGCGGGTCAGGGCTTCCAGCGCGTCCGCGGTACGTTCCGGGTCCAGGTCCGCCGCCACCGCGGCGACGCCGGCGTCGAAGGTGGCTCCCGGGTACCAGCCCATCAGGCGGTAGAGCCGGGCCGGCTCCGGGGCGAGTTCACGGTAGGCGAGGTCGAACGCGGCGGCCACGGACCGCTCCTTTCCCAGGGACATTCCTGCCAGTCGGCGCGGTTCGTCGGCCAGCTCCGCCGCGAGCGCCGCCAGGGTGAGCGAGACCTTGGCCGCGAGCCGGGCGGCGACCACGTGCAGCGCCACCGGCAGTCCGTCGCAGAGCTCCACCAGGCGTTGTGCCGAGGCCGGGTCGGCGGCGACCCGCTCCGCGCCGCACCGGTCGGCGAGCACTTCCAGGGCGCTGTCCCGGTCGAGGGGCTCCACCGCCATCAGCTTCGCCCCGTCGGCGGCGAGTTCTCCGAGCCCGCTGCCGCCGGCCACCACCAGGAAGCTGCCCTTCCCCTTCGGGATCAGCGCGGCGGCCTGGCCGGGTTGGGAGACGTTGTCCAGGAAGACCAGCAGACGTCTGCCCGCGGACCGGCTCCGCAGGCGCTGGATCCGTTCCGCGAAGGTGGCCGGGATGTAGGCGTCGTCGATGCCCAGGGATCGCAGGCAGCACCGGGCCGCCTCCGAGACGTCCCCGCCCGCCGATTCTCCCCGCAGGGTCGCGAAGTCCACATAGATCTGTCCGTCCGGGAACCGTCTCCGGCCCCGCTCGGACCAGCGGGAGACCAGCGCGGTCTTGCCCACGCCGGGCGGTCCGTGCAGCGCGGCGAAGCCGACGCTCGCGCGGTTGTCCTCGTCGTCCTCGTGCTCCCCGTTCCCGTCCCCGTCGCCGTCGCGCGCCCCGGGGGCCAGCCAGCCGTCGAGGGTGGCGAGGCCTTCGGCGCGGTTGATCAGCCGCACGGTCAGTGGCGGGATCTCGTCGGGTGTGACGTGCGTTCCGACCGGCGGCGCCGGCTCGACCCGGAACGTGATGCCGCCGTGGATCGTGCCGGCCTGCACGACCGGGCCGTTGACGATGCCCGACAGATCGTTCCGTGCGGCCGTGCGATCGGGTCCGCCCGCGCCCTCGGCCGTCACGCCGTGCCCGGCCGCTGCTGCGGGGTGTCCGTCGCCCGGCTGTTGAACGTCAGGCCGGTGAACGTCTGCCCCTGGATCACCGGGCCGTGCTGGGTGCCTCCGCCGATGGTGTTGGTGACGGACACCGCGGGACCGGCCGGCCGCTGAGGCGCCAGTTCGTCGAGCAGGCCCCTCAGCTCGTCGGCCGCCTCCGGGTCGGCGCGCAGGGCCCGGCGGAGCCTGGTACGCCACTCCGCCTCGATGTCCGCGGCCGTCTCCTCGTCGGCGTCGGCGCGGGCGGCCGTCAGCTCGGCGCGGGACTCCTCCAGCTCGGCGTCGACCGCCTCGGTGTCCTCACCGCGCGCCAGGATCCGGGCCACCCGCCCGCGCACCTGCGTCCAGGCCTCCGTCGCCATCAGCCCCACGAAGGTCGTCGCACCCGATGCCGCCAGTGCCGTCAACTCGGCTTCCACCGAACCCCCTCTGCCTCACCTGTCGCGTCGTACGGGCGCACAACCCGTCGCTGGTGCAACCGTAGAGAGCGGACAGCCCCTTCGGAAGCGGAATCGGGGGTGCGGCGCGGAGCAGTTCCGGCGATGTCGGGGGCCGTCCGCGCCCGGCACGGCCTCCCGCGTGACTGCGGGCGCACCGGAGGACGTGATGGTGGATGATGGGCGGGGGCCGCGACACGAAGGTGTTCCGCCGGTACCGCCGGCCGGCGCTCCCGGGAAGGGCGTTCGCCATGTCCGCGACCGGAGTGAAGACAACGCTCGCAGCGCTGTTCACCGCGCTCGTGCTGGCCGTGGCCCCGGGATGCGCGGGCGGGGACGGTTCGTCGCCCTCGCCCCGCGACAGCTCTCCCTCCGGTGCGGGCGGGGCCGCCGACGTACTCGCCGTGAAGATCGACAATGTGGCGCCCGCACGCCCCCACACCGGTCTCGAACAGGCCGACATCGTCTACGTCGAGCAGGTGGAGGCCGGTCTGAGCCGGATCCTCGCCGTCTACTCCTCCGATCTGCCGCCGGTCATCGGCCCGGTGCGCAGCGCGCGGGAGACCGATCTGGAGCTGCTGCGGCAGTTCGACCGGCCGACGCTGGCCTTCTCCGGGGCCCAGAGCAGGCTGCTGCCGGTCATCGACCGCGCGCCGCTCGACGCCGTACCGCCCTCGAAGGCGCCGCGGGCGTACTTCCGGGCGCCGGACCGGGCGGCGCCGCACAATCTCTACCTGCGGCCGGAGCGGATCCCGTTCACGGCATCCGGGGTGAACGCCGTCGAGGAGCTGGGGCTCAAGGCCGGCGCGCCGCCGCCCGGCGGGGAGCCGGAGGACAGCCGTACGGTTCGCTATCCGTCCGCGTCGGTGACGTTCACCTGGTCCGCCGAACACGAGCGGTGGCTCGTCTCCCTGGACGGCTCCCCCGCCCGCACGGCCGAGGGCGGGCGGCTCGGGGCCGGTACGGTCCTCGTCCAGGACGTGACCGTACGGCCGTCGGACCTCCGCGACCGGTCCGGGAGCATCAGCCCGTTCACCGAGACCGTGGGGGCGGGAAGCGCGGTGGTCCTGCGGGACGGCCGGGCGTACGAGGCCAGGTGGGCGCGGGCCTCGGCCGACGCGGACACGGTGTTCAGCACCCCTGACGGACGGCGCGTCGATCTCGCCGACGGACCGCTCTGGATCCTGTACGCGCCGCGCGGGGCCGTGGAGACCGAGTCCGCCGGGTAAGGGTTGGCCGGCGTCGCCCGGGGTCACGCCGGGTAGGGACTGGCCGGCGTCACCCGCGGGTCACCACGCTCCCTGGTGCGTGCCGCGAGCCGGGTCGCGGCGGAGGGTCCGGTCTGTCCGGCGCCCAGGGCGGTCAGGAGTGGGACAGCAGGGCCCCGCCCGCGTACCGCGCCGAATCACCCAACTCTTCCTCGATCCTGATGAGTTGGTTGTACTTCGCCGTGCGGTCGGAGCGGGACAGCGAGCCGGTCTTGATCTGGCCGCAGCCCGTCGCCACCGCCAGGTCCGCGATGGTGGTGTCCTCGGTCTCACCGGAGCGGTGGGACATCACGGCACTCCAGCCGGCACGGCGCGCGGTGGCGACGGTGGCGAGGGCTTCGGTCAGGGTGCCGATCTGGTTGACCTTCACCAGGACCGAATTGCCGACGCCGGTGCGGATGCCCTCACGCACCTGCTTCTCGTCGGTGCAGAACACGTCGTCGCCGGTGAGCTGGCAGCGGTGGCCGACACGGGCGGTGAGCTCGCGCCAGCCGTCCATGTCGTCCTCGGCCATCGGGTCCTCGATGGAGACGATCGGATACGCGTCGATCAACTTGGCCAGGTAGTCCGTCTGTTCGGAGGGCGTGCGGCGTACGCCCTCGCCCGCGTACACGTATGCGCCGTCGCGGAAGAACTCCGACGACGCGGGGTCCATGATCAGGCCGATGTCCGTGCCGGGGCGGTACCCGGTGCGCTCGACGGCGCTCATGACGAAGTCGAGCGCCTCCTCCGCGGTGCGCAGCGCGGGCGCGAAGCCGCCCTCGTCGCCGACGCCGGTGGCATGTCCGGCGGCGAGCAGGTCGCGTCGCAGGGTGTGGAAGATCTCGGAGCCCATGCGGACGGCTTCCGCGAAGGTCTCCGCACCCACCGGCGCGATCATGAACTCCTGGAAGTCCAGCGGATTGTCGGCGTGCGCTCCGCCGTTGATGATGTTCATCATCGGCAGCGGGAGAAGGCGTGCGTCGGCCCCGCCGAGGTAGCGGTAGAGCGGCTGGCGGTGGGCCGCCGCGGCGGCCTTCGCGGCGGCGAGGGATACGCCGAGGATCGCGTTCGCACCGAGCCGGGACTTGCCCGGCGTGCCGTCGAGCGCGACGAGTGCGGCGTCCAGGCCCGCCTGGTCGTCCGCGTCGCGGCCGACGACCGCGGCCGCGATCTCCCCGTTGACGTGGGCGACCGCACGGTCGACTCCCTTGCCGTGCCACTGCCCGGCGTCCCCGTCGCGCAGCTCCACGGCCTCCCGGGCACCGGTGGAGGCGCCGGACGGGACCGCCGCGCGGCCGAGGGAGCCGTCGGCGAGGCGGACGTCGGCCTCGACGGTGGGGTTGCCCCGGCTGTCGAGGATCCGGCGGGCGGTGACGGACTGGATGACGGTGGGCTCAACTGCCTTGCTGGCCATGCGAGGTCCTTCCGAAGTCACATGCCGCGGCGCTCTTGCGACAACGCCGGCGCGAGCCGCGACACCCGCAACTCTACAGCAGACCTGTTCAGATTTGCTGTTCAGGCTGACTGTTCAGCTTGGCTGCTTAACTCAGCTGTTCAGGTCCGCTGCCCAGCCCCGCTGCCCAGTCCCGCTGTTCAGTTTCGCTGCGCAGGCCACCTGGCGGAATCACTCACGATCCCGGGTTAAAGTGCCCTATGCCCACCCCGGAGCCCGCCAACGTCGCCGCCGATCTGCGCATCGCCATGGGCAAACTCGCGCGCCGCGTGAAGCAGGAGGACCGGATCCCGCACGGCCAGGTCGCCGTGCTGGGCGTCCTCGACCGGGATGGGGCCATGACCACCAGCGACCTGGCGGCGGACCAGCGCGTGCGCCCCCAGTCGATGGCCCGCGCGGTCGGGCTCCTCATGGACCAGGGCCTCGTCGTCCGCCGGGCCCACCCGACCGACGGCCGTAAGTCCCTCGTCGACCTCTCCGAGGTGGGGCGGGCCGCGCTCGAGGCGGAGCGCGACCGCCGGGCCGACTGGCTCGCCCGAGCCATCGACCTCGAACTCAGCGCAGAGGAGCAGAGGTTGCTCGCGCGCAGTGCCGACCTGATGGAACGGCTCGCCGCGTACTGAAATCCGCGTTCCGCGGTCACGGGGGCGTACGGGTGCGGTCAGCCGGCCGACTCCGCCGGCGACGCCAGCGACTTGGGGCGCAGGTCGGTCCAGTGCGCCTCGACGTACTCCAGGCACGCTTCCCGGGTGTTCTCGTCGAACGCGACCGTCCATCCGCCGGGAACCTCGGAGAAGGAGGGCCAGAGCGAGTGCTGCCCTTCGTCGTTCACCAGGACCAGGAAGCGTCCTTCGGGGTCGTCGAAAGGGTTCGTGCTCATGGGTTCGCGCCTCCATGGGTGGGGTCGGCCTGCCGAGGGGCGGCGGTCCTCGCGGGGATCGCCAACTGCCGTTCAGAACCATTAGGTTAGGCTCCCCTAATGCAGGGCGAGCTTAGCCGCTCCCCTTCCCCTCTCACAAGGAGACGTTCATGCGTCCGGTGACCGAACGGGCATGCAGCGCGGGCGGGACGACAGCTCCTCCGGACACGTCCTCCCGGACCGCGAACGGCCGCCCGGCCCACCGCGCATGACCGCCCCCCACCGCGGCCGGATCGCCGACGACGAGAGCCCCTTCGCCGCCTTCGGGCTGCCTGGCCGCCCCGGCACCGACGCGTTCTGGGCGGCGGCACGGACGCCCGCCCCGATTCCCGCCGACGACGGCTGGCGGACCCTCTTCCTGTGGCGCGGCGCCGAGGCCGTGCTCGACTTCGAGAGCTGGTCGCCGCCCGTCCCGTTGCGCCGCTGGGAGGGTACGGACTGCTGGTTCGCCGATGTGTCCATGCCCGCCCGGCTGCGGGTGACCTACCGCCTCCTCGTCGGGGACGCGGCCCATGCCGATCCGTTCAACCCGGTCGGCGCGGGCGGTGACCGTTCCATCGCCGCGACGCCGGACGCCCCGGCGCAGCCGCACTGGCCCGCCCTCGGCCCGGACGACGTGCTGCCCCTCCCCCGCGCCCGGATCCGCTGGAGCAGCGACCGGCTCGGGGGGCGGCGTACCGTGCGGGTCCACCCGGTGGGCGGCGGCGGTCCGGTGGTGCTGCTGCTCGACGGGGACGACTGGCTGTATCTGCACCCGGCCATGACCGCCTTCGACGCCGCTTTCGCCGCGGGTGACCTGCCGCCGGTCACCCTCGTCTTCCTCCCGGCCAAGGACCGGGAGGCCGAGTTCGGCTGCCGCCCCGGGCTGTGGGAGGCGGTCCGTGACGAACTGCTGCCGCTGGTGGCCGAGTGCGGGGTGCCGGCCGATCCGGACCGGCTGGTGGTCGCCGGGCAGAGCCTGGGCGGGCTCAGCGCGCTGTACGCGGCGCTGGAGTTCCCGGAGCTGGTCTCCCGTATCGCCTGCCAGTCGGGGTCCTTCTGGTGGGCGCCCGGCGCGGAGGCGCTGCCGGATCCGCTGGGCGGGCCGGTCGGCGGCGCGATCGCCGAGCGGCTGCGCCGGGGCGCCGACCTGTCGCGGTTGCGGTGCGCGTTCGACGTGGGGGAGCACGAGCGCCCGATGCTGCCCCACTGCGAGCTGGCCGAGACGCTGACCGAACAGGCCGGCGCCACGGTGCGGGTGTCGCGTTCGGCGGCGGGGCACGACCGGGCGGGCTGGCGGCACGCCCTGCTCAGGGACGTCGCCTGGGCGCTCGGCTGAGGCGACCCCGGGCAGGGTCCGTACCGGCTCCTCCCGGGACGTACACGGACCTGCTCCGGGAGCCGCCCGGCGGTTCACCTGGCCACGGCCAGGCAGTAGGCCTCGTCGCCGGCGAGCAGGTTGCGGTGGGTGTCCTCGGCGGTGATGACGCCCCCGTCCAGGACGAGCACCCGGTCCGCCGCGTCCAGCAGCGCCGGACTGCTGGTCATCACGAGCGTGGTGCGGCCGCGCCGCAGCTTCGCGACGTTGCGCGCGATGAGCTGTTCGGTGACCGCGTCGACGGCCGTCGTCGGATCGTGCAGCACCAGCACCTCGGTGTCGGCGGCCAGCGCACGGGCCAGGGAGAGCCGTTGGCGCTGGCCGCCGGAGAGGTTCGCGCCCCGGTCGCGGACCGCGTGGTCGAGCCCCTCGCGGTGGAGGGCGACGACGTCGGTGAGCATGGACGCCTCCACGGCCTCCGCGATCGACCGGCCGGTGCCCGACGGGTCGATGTTCGTCCGGAGGGTGCCGGCGAAGATCTCCCCGTCGTACGGGTTCACCAGCAGGTGTTCGCGGACCGCCTCGATCGACAGGTCGCCGATCTCCCGGCCGCCGACCCGCACCACCCCCCCGTACGTGTGGGGGGCGACGTTCACCGCGAGGACGGCGGCGAGTTCGGCCGCCGCGCGCGGCTGGTAGGCGGCGATCGCCACGAACTCACCGGCCGCGACCGAGAACTTGACCCCCTGGAGCGTCCCGTGGTGCACGCCGTCGACCTCCAGGTTCCCGCCGGGCTCCGGGCGCTCGGGCCCCGGTGTCGTCACGGGTGGCGCGGTCAGCACCAGAGCCATCCGCTCCGCCGAAGCGCGGGCCATCATCACGTACTTGGGCATCTCGGAGAACATCTTGAGCGGTTCCATGATGAACTGCGCGAGGCCCACGGCCATGACGAGTTCGCCGATGGTGATCCGGCCCTCGAATGCCAGCCGGCCGGCCGTCAGGGAGACCGCCGCGGCGAGGACCGCGTTGAGGGCCAGCGCGGTGCCCGCGTACGTGCCGTTCACCCGGGCGACGGTGATCGCCTGGCGCTTCGCGTCCGTGCTGACCTTGCGGTAGGCCCCGAAGGCGGCGTGGTTGCCGCCGAAGCCGTGCAGCGGGCGCAGCCCGATGATCAGGTCGGCGACCTTGGCGCCCGCCCTGGCCACCCGGGCCTGCTGTTCCTGCGTACTGGCCCCGATGCGCCTGGACATCACGGCGAGGACCGACAGGATCGCGACGGTCCCCACGATCACCAGCAGACCGAGCCGGAGGTCGGCGAGGCTCAGCGCGACCGCCGCGACGGTCACCGCGACCAGTGAGCTGATCAGCAGCGGCACCACCTCGACGATGTCGGCGGTCTGGTCGGCGTCCTCGGTGGCGATGGTCAGGATCTCGCCGGACTTGAGGTCCACGTCCCTGGCCACCGGCTGGAGCCCGCAGGCCGCCACCTGGACCCGCCAGCGGTGTGCCTCGGTGGTGTTGGCCTTCTGCAGCACGCGCATGCCGAACCGCCACGACAGGGACACCGTCGTGATGATCACGGCCAGCGAGCCGATCGAGACGCCGAGCGAGCCGAGGCTGCGGTCCTGCATCGTGTGCTCGACGATCAGTCCGAGCGCGATGGGGAACGCGGTCTCCGCCGCCTGGTAGAGGCCCATGAGGACGGTGCCCGCGACCATGGCGCCGATGTTGCGGCGCAGTGCCGTCCGCAGGATGGCGGCCCCCGGGCGGGGCCGCTCGGTGTCAGGAGTCTTCATCAGGGTCAGGAGTTCTCATCAAGGTGGCGGGCCATCGCTTCCGGGGTTCGCAGGGTGAACAGATCGCGGATGGTGATCACAGGACCGTACTCGCGGCGGAGCAGCCCGATCAGCCGCACCGCCAGCATGGAGTGCCCGCCGAGGGACACGAAGTCGCTGACCGCGCTGACCTCGTCGTCGTCGAGGTCGAGTGCCTCGGCGAAGAACTCACAGACCACGGTCTCGGTCTCGGTCTCCGGGCCGCGCTCGCCCGCCGTGGTCAGCGCGCCGAGCGGCCTGGCCTCGGGCAGCGCCTTGGTGTCGGCCTTCCCGTTCACGGTCAGCGGGATGCCCTCGACCTGGGCGAAGTGCGTCGGGCGCAGGAAGTCCGGCAGCCCGGCGCCCACCTCGCCCGCGACCTGCGCGAGGTCGGCGGAGGCCGCCAGGACGAGATAGGCGGCCAGCCGGTACGCGCCGTCGACTCCCGGGTCGGGCTGGGCGACCGCGGCGACGAAGCGGACCGCCGGGTGGGCGGCGAAGGCGGCCTCGACCTCGCCGGGTTCGACCCGGTGGCCGCGGATCTTGACCTGCTGGTCGGTGCGGCCCAGATAGGCGATGTTCCCGTCGGGCCGGCGGATCACCAGGTCTCCGGTGCGGTACATGCGCTCCCCCGGTACGCCGAAGGGGCAGGCGACGAAGCGGTGCGCGGTCTGGGCGCTCTGGCCCAGGTAGCCGCGGGCGATGCCGACGCCCGCCACGTACAGCTCGCCGGGGACCCCGTCGGGCAGCGGGCGCAGCCACGGGTCCAGGACGTACACCTCGGTGTTGTCGATCGCCACGCCGACGACCGGGTCCTGGCACTCGAAGGTGCCGACGCCGAGGGTGTTGATGGTGTACTCGGTGGGCCCGTACAGGTTGTAGCCGACGGTGCCCTCGGTCTCGGCGAGCCGCTGCCACAGCGCCGGGGTGACGGCCTCGCCGCCCAGCAGCACCAGTGCGGGCCGTCGTTCGGGGTCCTTCAGCAGTCCTTCGGCCACCAACTGCTGGGCGTAGGTGGGCGTCACGTTGACGACGTCGATGCGGTGCTCGGCGCAGTACTCGGCCAGCCGGGGTGCGTCGCGGCGCAACTCCTCGTCACAGATGTGGACTTCGTGGCCGTCGGCGAGCCACAGCAGCTCCTCCCACGACATGTCGAACGCGAAGGACACTGTGTGCGCGATCCGGAAGACCCGGTGGTCGTGCTCGGCGAGGACCGGCTCGAAGATGCGGCGCTGATGGTTGATCAGCATGTTGGTGAGCCCGGCGTATTCGGTCACCACGCCCTTGGGCTTCCCGGTCGATCCGGAGGTGTAGATCGTGTACGCGGGGTGGCGCAGCCGGCCCGGGTCCTTTGGCGCGAACGTCGTGTACGGGTCCGCGTCCGGCAACGGGCGGTCCAGTTCGATGAGTTCGCCGCTCAGCCGGGGTGCCACCGTACTCACGGTGAGGATCACCTCGGGCCGGGCGTCCTCGACGATCGCCCTGATCCGCTCGTCGGGGTGGTCCAGCTCCAGCGGCACGTAGGCGGCGCCGACGCGCAGCACCGCGAGCAGCGCGGCGATCCAGTCGGGGGAGCGCGGGATCGCCAGGCCCACGGTCGTCTCGGGTCCGATGCCCCGTCCGGCGAGGACGCCCGCCACAGCCCGGCTGCGGTCCCGGAGTTCGGCGAAGGTCATGGTCGCGCCGTCGGCGACGAGGGCGACCCGCTCGGGATCGCGGTCGGCCGCGAGATCGAAGCGGTCGACGACGGTGTCCGTGCCGACCTCGGTGCGCCCGGCGGGTCCGGGGTACGGTCCCAGGCCGCGCAGCGCGCCCATCGGGCCGGTCGCCCTCGCCACGTCCTCCAGGACGCGCAGGTAGTCGTCGAGGAGAGCGCGGGCGCTGTCGGGGTCGCCGTGGCGGTGCTCCAGCTTGACCGTGAGCCGGTCGCCGGGCGTGACGACCCAGGTGTACGGGTAGTGGGTGGAGTCGTCGGCCTGCACGGAGGCGATGCCGTGGCGGGCGTTCATCTCGGCGAACGCGTCCAGGTCCAGGAAGTTCTGGAGCACGAACAGGTTGTCGAACAGGGTGTCGTGCCCGCTGGCCCGCTGGATCTCGCCGAGCCCCAGGTGCTCGTGCTCCATCGCCGCCACCCGTGCCGCCTGTACGGCCGACAGGTATGCCTCGACCGGCTCCTCCGGCCGGGCCCGCGTCCACATCGGCACGGTGTTGAGCAGGACGCCGACGATGTCGCCGTGCCCTTCGCCCTCGCGGCCCGAGACGGTGACGCCGAACACGGCGTCGCTGCGGCCCGTGCGGGCTCCGAGGAGGAGGCCGAAGGCGCCGGTCAGTACCGAGTTCAGTGTGACGCCCCGGTCCCGGGCCGTTTCGCGCAGCAGCTCGGAGAGGCCGGCGGACAGGGTGCGCACGAGCGGCTGCGGCAGCTCCTCGATGAGGTCCGGGGCCGGTCCGGCGAGCAGCGTGGGTCCCGGCAGGCCCGCCAGGTGTTCCGCCCAGAAGCGCTCCGACACGGCCGGATCCTTGGCGGCGAGGGTCGTGGCGTACTCCTCGAAGCCCGGCACGGCAGGAGTGGCGTCCCACGGCTCGCCCGCGACGACGGCCTCGTACGCGTCGAACAGGTCGCGCAGCAGGATCTCGCGGGACCAGCCGTCCCAGAGCAGCAGGTGGTAGCTGAGCAGCAGTCCGTCGCGGCCGTCGGGCCGCCGTACCACGGTCATCCGGACGAGCGGCGGCTCCCCCGGGTCGAAGCCGCGCTCGCGGTCCCGGGTGCGCAGGGCCTCGGCCTCGGCCTCCGTGGTCAGTGCGACGGTGTGGACGGGGACCCGCCGGCCCGCCTTGAGGACCTGGACCGGGTTTCCGTCGTCGTCGGTGGTGAAGCCCGCGCCGACGACGGGGTGGCGGGCGATGACGTACGCCATGGCCTCGGCCAGCGCTTCGGTGTCCAGGCGCCGGTCGAAGGTGAACCAGCTCTGCGCGACGTAGTGCCCGGCCGTGCCCGTGCCTGCCGTGCCCGTGCCTGCCATCTGGGCCTGGAAGTACAGGCCGCGCTGGAGCGGGGTGACCGGTGCCGTGCGCTCGGCCCTCGCGGACACGTCCCCGATCTGTTCCAGGGCGGCCAGCCAGTGTTCGGTGATCGCGTCGGGTATGCCCTCGGCGAGGGTGAAGGCCGCGTGGAGGGAGCCGGTGGCCTCGTCGGTCCAGGCGTTGACCTCGACGGCGTACGGGCTGCCGTCCCGGTCGCCGCCGGTGATCCGCAGGGCCTCCGATTCGCCGCCCCGGCCGAGGTAGTTGAACAGGACCTGCGGCCGGGCGGTCAGCATCGGGGCGGTCTGCGCGTTGAGGTACCTGAGCCGGCCGTAGGCGACGTGCCCGTCCTCGTCCGGCTGCCGTTCGGCGATCTCGCGCGCCGCGGCGACGGGGTCGGTGTGGGCGGTGAGGCGTACGGGGGCGATGGAGGTGAACCAGCCGACGGTACGGGAGTAGTCGTGGTGGTCCCGGGCCGGGATCCGGCCGTGCCGCTCCAGTTCGACGGCGAGGTCGGTGGGCGCGGGCTGGACCTGCGTCAGCGCGGTGCGCAGGGCGCCGCACAGCAGCTCGGTGAGGCCGAGGCCGAGTGCTCCGGGCGCACTGCGCGTCACCCGGTCGCTCGCCCCGGGCGGCAGCACGGCCGTCCGCTCGCGAAGGCCCTGGACCGTGGGCAGCAGGGGCGGGGCCTTCAGGGTGGTGATCCAGTGGCCGAGGTCCCCGGCCGACTCCGCCGACCGGACGGCCAGCGCTTCGGCGTACGCGGCGTAGGAGGTGGTCGGCGGTGGCAGGGCGGCCCCGCTCAGGGCGGCGGCCAGGTCGTCGAGGACGATCAGCCAGGACACCGCGTCCACGGCGAGGTGGTGGGCGGTGACGACGAGGGTGCGGCTCGCCGCGAGCCAGGAGAACGCGATGACGTCCCCGGCCCCGGGGTCGAGCCGTCCGGCGGCCTCGTTGGCGGCGGCCGTCGCGTCGGCCGTGCTCGTCGCTACGACGGCGGCCTCGCGGGCGGGTTCGGTGCGCAGGGCCCACACGCCGTGCTCGACGTGCAGCCGCAGGCGCAACGCGGGATGCGCGGCCACCACGGCGTTCGCCGCGCGCCGGACGTCGGCGAGGCCGGTGCCCTCGGCGACGGTCAGCGCCCTGGCCTGGGCGAACCGGGCCAGTGAGCCGCCCAGTTCGCGTTGGCGCAGGATGATCGGCGTGAGGGGCAGGGGGCCGTCCTCGCGGCGGGATGGCGTCGTCGGCGCGGGTTGCGGGGTGCGCGTCGAGAGGTGGCCGGCCAGCGCGCGCGGCGTCTTGAACAGGAACACGTCCCGGGGCGCGATCGGCAGGCCGAGCGCGCGGGCCCGGTTGATCACGGTGATCGCGACGATGCTGTCGCCCCCGGCGCCGAAGAAGTCGGTGTCGGCATCGACTGTCGCGCCGGGCAGGGCCTCCGTGAAGATGCCGATGAGAGCGGCAAGGGCGTCGGACCTGCCCGTGGCCGCCGGAGTGTCCCGCTGCGCGGCCCGCTCGGTCAGCGCCCTGCGGTCCAGTTTGCCGTTGACCGTCAGCGGCAGCGCGTCGACCGGCAGCACCCGGCCGGGCACCATGTGCACGGGGAGCTTGGCGGAGAGCAGGGCGGTGAGGTTGGCGGGCGGCTCGCCGACGACGTGGGCGACGAGGTGGTCGCCGCTGTCCGCCACGGTGACGGCCACATCGACGACACCGTTCACCTCCCTTATCGCGCCCTCGACTTCGCCCAGCTCGATGCGGAATCCCTTGAGCTGCACCTGGTCGTCCGCGCGGCCCTCGAACACCAGCTCGCCGTCGAGCGTGCGGCGGGCGAGGTCGCCCGTGTGGTACATCCGGGAGCCGTCGGCCGCGAACGGGTTCGCCACGAACCGTCCGGCGGTGAGCCCGGGGCGGCCGAGGTAGCCGAGGGACACCTGGTCGCCCGCGACGTAGATGGCGCCCACCCGGCCGGGCGGCACCGGCCGCAGCCGGTCGTCGAGCAGATAGGTGGTCAGGCCGGGGATCGGGCGGCCGATGGGGCCGGCGTCGCCGACGCGGGCGAAGTCCTCCTCCCTCAGCACCCGGTGGGTCACGTGGACGGTGGTCTCGGTGATGCCGTACATGTTGACCAGCTCGGGCGCGGTGCTGCCGTGCCGCTCGACCCAGCCGCGCAGCCGTCCGAGGTCGAGGGCCTCGCCGCCGAAGATGACGCGGCGCAGTGCTCCGACCGGTTCGCCGGTGCGCAGGTCGGCCTCGATGAACTGGTAGAAGGCGGACGGGGTCTGGTTGAGGACGGTCACGCCGCGTTCCCGGACCAGCCGGTGGAAGTCGACCGGCGAGCGGGTCAGCCCGTATTCCGGCACGAGCAGTTCGCCGCCGTGCGCGAGCGCGCCCCACAGCTCCCAGACGGCGAAGTCGAAGGAGAAGGAGTGGAACTGGACCCATACGTCGTCGGGGCCGAACTCCATGTCCGGCCGGGTGTTGGCGAGGAGCGTCGTCACGGCGGAGTGCGGGACGACGACGCCCTTGGGCCGGCCGGTCGAGCCGGAGGTGTGGATGACGTACGCGGGGTCCCCCGGGCGGACGTCGGGGAGGTCGGTGGCCTGCGGGTGCGGGTCGCCCTGGACGAGGACGCGGGCCGGCACGCCCGCCCGGTCCAGCAGCCGGGTGAAGCGGTCCCGTTGCTCCCGTTCCACGAGGACGACCTGCGGGGCGGCGTCGGCGAGGATGTACTCCAGCCGTTCGTCCGGATACGCCAGGTCCAGCGGTACGTACGCGCCCCCGGCGGTGACGACGGCGACCAGGGCGACGACCTGTTCCAGAGAGCGGGGGACGGCGACGGCGACCCGCTGTCCGGGCCCGACCCCGGCGGCGCGCAGCACGGCCGCCAGCGCGCGCTTCTCGGCGGCCAGTTCGCCGTACGTGAGGGAGCGGGCGCCGCCGTCCAGCGCGCACTGGGTGACGGCGGTGGCCGCCGGGTCGCGGTGTGCGGCGGCGTCGAACAGCTCGCCGAGGGTCGACGGGGCCACCTGTGCCGGGGCGCTGCCGGTCGCGGGGACCAGCTCGTCGACCGGGGCATGAGGGCGGCCGAGGAGCTCGGTGAGGGTCCTGGTGAAGGTGTGCAGGATCGCCTCGGCGCTCGCGGGGCGCAGGAGTTCACCGTCGTAGATCAGGTTGAAGCGCGGGCGGCCGTCCTTGGTGCGCTCGACCACGAGCGTCAACGGGTAGTGCGGGGCACCCTCGTTGACGATGTCGGTGATGACGAGGGTGTCGTCCGGCCGGCGCAGGGCGTCCACGTCGGTGGCGACGTCGAACACCACCAGAGTGTCGAAGAGGGTGCCCGTGCCGTGCTGCCGGCCGATGCGTGCCAATGAGACGTGCTGGTGCGCCAGCACCGTGCCCTGGTGCCGCTTCACAGCGTCGAGCAGCCCGCCGGCGGCCCCTTCCGGGGACCAACGGGCGCGTACCGGGATGGTGTTGATGAAGAGGCCCACCATGTCGCGGATGCCGGGAACCTCCGCGTCGCGTCCGGAGACGGTGGACCCGAAGACGACGTCCCTGCTGTGCAGGAGGCCGCCCAGGGTGGCCGCCCACGCGCTGTGCACGGCCACGCTCAAGGACACGCCGGCCGAGCGTGCGGCCACGTCGATGTCGTCGGCGGGCCCGACCGCGATGTCCGCGAACCGCTCGGAGGGGGTGTGGCCCTCGGCGACCAGCGAGGGGCCGGGCAGCCCGGCGAGTTCCTCGCGCCACACCCGGTCGCTCTCGTCCTGGTCCCTTCCGGCGAGCCAGTCCACGTAGTCGCGGTAGCCGCCGAGCGGGTACACGGATCCCGGCGTGTGGTATTCGGTCAGCAGCGTGCGGAGCATCGGCGGCACCGACCAGCCGTCCGCGATGATGTGGTGCACGGTCTGCACCAGGACGGAGCGGCCCGAGCCGGCGCGGATGAGCGTGTAGCGCATCAGGGGCCCGGTGGCGAGGTCGAACCCGGCCCGGCGGTCCCGCTCGGCGAGGTCGCGGATCTCCTGGTCGGTGAGGCCGGGGCGCTCCAGCGTGGTGAAGGGCGCGTTCTTGCCGCTCTCGACGACGGAGACGACTCGTCCGTCCGCGAGGGCCGTGAACCGGGCGGCGAGGTTGGGGTAGAGCGTGAGCAGCCGGGTGGCCGCGGCCGCCAGCCGGTCGGCGTCCACCTCGCCGTCCAGGGTCAGGAGCTGCTGCTCGACATAGCTGCCCGTGGCGTCGTCGTCGAAGACCGAGTGGAAGTAGAGGCCCTCCTGCAAGGGGGTGAGCGGCAGGATGTCGTGCAGCGCCGGTCCGTCCAGGGCGTCGACGTCGGCCTGGGTCAGCGGCACGAGCGGGAAGTCGCTGGGCGTGTGGCCGCCCTCTTCGAGCGCGGCGAGTGCGGTGAGGGCCGAGCTGAAGTGATCGCCGAGGGTGGTGATGTCCTCCTCGGTGAACACGCCCTCGGGCCAGGAGATGGTGGTGACCAGTTCGTACGCGCCGCTCGCGTCGGGTTCGGCGATGGCGTTGAACTCCAGGGCGCGCGGCAGCCGCATCCGGGGGTCACGCTTCTCACCCAACTGCCCTGTCGTTCCCGCGAGCTGCCAGTCTCCCTCGCCGCCCGCGTCGAAGCGGCCCAGGTAGTTGAAGAGCACCTGCGGAGCGGGCCCGGCCGGCCCGTCGCCGCTCAGGTAGCGCAGGGCGCCGTAGGAGAGACCGTTGCCCGGTACGCGGGCGAGGTCCTCCTTGACCGCCTTGAGGGCGGCGGCGAGCGAGCCGGGCGCGGTGGGGTCGGCCGCCGACCCGGGGTCCACGGTCACCGGGAAGAGGGTGGTGAACCAGCCGACCGTACGGGAGAGTTCGGGTTCGAATCCGGCCGCGCCCGCGACGAAGCGTCCCTCGCGGCCGTGTCCCTCCAGTTCGATGTGGGCGAACGTCTGGTCCTGTCCCCGGTCGCGGCGCCACCGGGCGAGGGCGACGGCGAGGGCGGTCAACAGGACGCCGTTGACGCCCGCGTGGAACTTCGCGGGGATCTCACCGAGCAGTGCGGCCGTGGTTACGGGTCCGACGGAGATGGTCCGGGTCCGCTCCCGTGCCACGGTGTCGGCCTCGGTGAGGGCGCGCCGGCCGATCGGCGCGTCGGCGGCGGGCAGCGGCGTCGCGTAGTGCGTACGGTCCGTGTCGAACGGCGTACGGCCCAGCAGTTGGGTCCAGCGCCTGAACGACGTGCCCACCGGGGGCAGGTCGACGGGTGCGCCCGAGGAGTGCTGACGCCAGGCCGTGGCCAGGTCGTCCGTCAGGATGCGCCAGGAAACGCCGTCGATCACCATGTGGTGGGCGACCAGGACCAGTTGCCGTGCCGCGCGGCGCCAGACGGCCCGTAGCATGACGCCGTCGTCCGGGTCGAGCGCGTCGGTGGCGAGGGCGACGCACTCGGCCGGCGGGGCGTCGCTCTCCTCCCAGCAGGGGGCGGTCGGCCGGGCCGGGGGGATGTCGAAGCCCCAGCGCTCGCCGCGTACCAGCCTGGCGCGGAGCATGTCGTGCCGGTCGAGCACGGCGGCGAGGATGTCGTCGAGGGCGTCGGAGGTCAGCTCCGCCGGGGTGGTGAGGACGACCGACTGCACGAAGCCGTCGATCGCGTCCGTGGTCTCGCCGAGCCACTGCACGATGGGCGACCCGACGACGGAGCCGACGGCGACGTCGCCGTGGTCCACGGCGGCGACGGACTCCCGGCTCGCCACGGCCGCCAGGGCGCCCACGACGGTGTTGGTGAAGATCTGGCGTGCGCTCACATGGAGGCCGACCTCGCGCAGGGCGCTGAGCAGGGAGATCGCCAGGATGCTGTCCCCGCCGAGCTGGAAGAAGTCCTGGTCCACGCCGACGTCGTCCAGCCGCAGGACCGCCGCGACGGCCTCGCACACCAGGCGCTCGTTCTCGGTGGCGGGCGCCACGACGGCTCCGGCGTCCACGGAGGGTTCCGGGAGCGCGTTGCGGTCGACCTTGCCGTTCGCGGTGAGCGGGAACTCCGTCAGCACGACGAGGTGGGCGGGCACCATGTACTCGACCATGTGGGCCGCGGCCCACGCCTTGACCTCGTCCGCGCTCAGGTCCCGGTCGCCGCCGGACGGGATGACGTAGCCGACCAGGTAGGTGCCGCCGGCGGTGTTCGTCTTCGCGACGACGCAGGTGTGCCGTACGCCGGGGTGCTCGGCGAGCCCGGCCTCGACGTCCTCGATCTCCAGCCGCATGCCGCGGATCTTGATCTGGTTGTCGGCGCGGCCGAGGAAGTCCAGCGATCCGTCCGGGGCGTACCGCGCGAGGTCGCCGGTGCGGTACAGCCTGGATCCGTCCGAGGCGAAGGGGTTGGCCACGAAGCGGGAGGCGGTGAGGCCGGGAGCGCCCACGTATCCGCGTCCCAGGAGGAGTCCTCCGGCGTACAGTTCGCCGCCGACGCCGACCGGGACGGGGCGCAGTTCGTCGTCGAGGACGTAGAGCTGGGTGTTGGGGTTGGCCCTGCCGATCGAGGTCGACAGGCGTTCGGCGGCGCCGCGGTAGATGACGTGGGAGACGCCGATGGTCGTCTCGGCGGGGCCGTAGCCGTGGTACAGCGGGATGTCCAGGCGGGCGCGGAACCGTTCGTACAGCTCCGGGGTGAGGACCTCGCCGCCGCACCAGACGTGCCGCAGGCTGTCGAGGCGGCCGGAGTCGCCGGCGATCTCCAGGAGTACGTCCAGCATGGACGACACCAGGTAGGTGAAGGTGACGCGCTGCTCGGCGATGACGCCGAGCAGGTGGTGCGGGTCGCGTTCGCCGCCGGGCCGCAGGATCACGAGCCGGCCGCCGGTGACGAGCGGCAGGAAGATCTCGTTGATGGAGATGTCGAAGGAGAGCGGGGCCTTGAAGAGCGAGGCGTCGTCGTGGCCGAAGTGGAGGATCTCGCCGGACTGCCACAGCAGGCGCTCGCTGATCGCCTCGTGCCGGATCATGGCTCCCTTGGGCCGTCCGGTCGAGCCGGACGTGAAGATCACGTAGGCCAGGGAGGCGCCGGGGACGGTCGCGTCGGGCGCGTCCACCGGGTGGGCCGCGTACTTCCAGTCGCCGAGGTCGACGGCGACGGCGTCCGGTTCCCCGGCGTCGGCCTTGCCGGTGGCGTTGAGCTGCAGCACGGCCCCGGCGTCCTCGACGACGACGGCCCGGCGGGCGGCGGGCCACAGCGGGTCGAGGGGGACGAACGCGCCCCCGGCCCGGAGCACGGCGAGGAGGCCGATGACCATCTCGGCGGAGCGGCCGAGCGAGATGCCGACGATCTGTTCGGGACGCAGCCCGCGTTCGGTGAGGTGGTGGGCCAACTGGGCGGAGAGCCGGTCCGTTTCGCGGTACGTGAGTGAGCGGTGCTCGTCGACGATCGCGACGGCGTCCGGCCGCAGGCGCGCCTGCTCGCGGAACATCTCCATGATGGCCGGGCGGTCCCGGTCGGCCCGGGTGTCGTTCCACCGGGCCAGCTCCTTCGCCCTCGCCCGGGGGCCGGACGGGCCTATGGTGCCGACGGGCCGGTCCGGGAAGTCGGCCAGGTCGTCCAGCGCCCGCTGCGCGTCGGCATGGTCGACGCCGGGCGGCACGGTGATGTGGAGGCTTTCCGCGTCGGTCTCCCATCCTCCGGCCCCGCCCGTGCCGTTGTGGACCCATCCGAGGAGGTCGGGGAAGGGCGTGGCGGGGGTGAGGTCCATGCCGTCCGGGCCGGTGCCGGTCGCCCAGTAGGCGAGGCCGGCGGCGCACGCCTCGACGACGGTCCGGTCGCTGTAGTCGCCGATCCGTCGGCGTACGGCGGCCAGCCGGGTGGGGGAAAGCAGTACGCGCGTAGCGCTCGGTTCCGTCATCGACGTCCCAGCATCCTTCCGGGGTATGCGAGTTGACCTGGCCCGGGGCCCGGTTCTGTCTAACTGCCTTCGCGCCAGGCGCGCCACAGCCGGGCGTACTGGCCGCCCAGCTCGACCAGTTCGCTGTGCGTTCCCTCCTCCACCACGCGTCCCTCGTCCAGCACGGCGATCCGGTCCGCGGTCATCGCCTGGGTGAGGCGGTGGGCCACGAACAGCGTGGTCCGGCCGGAGCAGGCGGTCAGCACGGCGCGTTCCAGCTCGGCGGCGCCCTCGCTGCCCGCCTCCGCGGTCGACTCGTCGAGCACGACCACCGGTGCCCGGCCGAGCACCAGCCGGGCCAGGGCGATCTGGGCGACCTTGGTGACGTCCAGGCGCTCACCGCCCTCGCCGACCACGGTGTCCAGTCCTTCGGTGAGCAGTTCGGCCCACCCTCCGGCGCCGACCGTGCGCAGTGCGTCCTTCAGCTCGTCGTCGCTCGCGTCGGGTGCGGCGAGCCGCAGGTCGTCGGCGAGCGGGCCGGAGAACACATGGGTCTCCTGGGTCAGGATGCTGACCAGGGCACGTGCTCCGGCCTCGTCCATGGTCGCGAGGTCGTGCGTCCCGATGCGCACCGACCCGGCCTGCGGTCTTCCGATGCCGGCGATGAGCGCGGCCAGGGTCGACTTGCCGGCGCCCGTCGCGCCGACCAGGGCGAGCGAACCCCCGGCCGGGATGGACAGGGACACCTCCCGCAGCACCGGCTCCTCGGCTCCGGGGTAGCTGAAGGTCAGCCCCGCCACCGTGACCGGGTACGGCGCGACGTCGGCGGGCAGGACGGAACCGTCGCCCACCAGCCGCTCCTCGGAGGGTTCCTGGAACACTCCGACCAGGCGGGTGAGGCTCGCGCCGGATTTCTGCGCCTCGTCGAAGGTGAACATGATGGCGCCCAGCGGGGTGAACAGGCGGTGGAACATCAGCGGGGCGGCCGAGACCTCGCCCAGGGTGGCGGCGTCCGCCTCCAGGAGGGCGTAGCCGACGAGCAGGATGAGGACGAGGCCGATGAACTCCGCCCGGTTCTCCCGGCCGACGAACCGCCCGAAGAAGCGGAACACCTCGACGCCGAGATTGCGCACCCGCCACGACTCGCCGGTGACCTTCTCGCGTACGGCGTCCTCCAGCCGGTACGCCCGGACCGTGTCGATTCCGTTGAGTCCGCTGATCAGCGCCTGGGCGCGGTCGGCCTGGGCCACCCGCTGCGTGCGGTAGAGGGGCGCCGAGCGGGGCAGGTACCAGCGCAGCGCCAGTGCGTACGCGGGCAGGGCGCAGGCTCCGGCCAGGCCGAGGCGCCAGTCGAGGCCGAACATGCCGATCGTCGCGATGACGACCAGGACGCCCGCCGAGAACACGGTGGGGATGGCCGTCCGGATGCCCTTGGAGATCACGGCCACGTCGTCGCCGACGCGGGACAGCACGTCGCCCCGGCCGACCTCTTCCACGCGCGAGCTGGGCATGCCCAGGACGGCGCGGACGGCTGACTCGCGGAGCCGCGCGAGCAGTTCGGCCCCGAGCTTCCCGATCAGGAAGGTGGAGGCCGCGGTGGCTGCCGCGCCGGACAGCGCGGCGGCCACCATCAGCACCCCGACCGTGAGCAGTATCGAGCGTGACGCGCCGCCGACCACTCCGTCGACGACCCGGCCGAGCAGCAGCACCGGGAGCACTTGGAGCGCGGCCCCGGCCACCGTGGTGAGGACGGTGGAGGCCGTCAGCCACGGGGCCTGCCGGCAGTGCTCGGCCACCCAGCGGGCGGCCTCGCCTCCGGTCGCCGTGCGCAGGGTCGTGGGGGCGGGGCGGGTGTCGGTGGCAGTCACACGGACACCGGGTCTCGCCGGGGAGCGGGGCGGCGGGTCGTCATCTCTACTCGACCGACTTGACGAGCTCGTCGATCGCGTACGGCAGGGAGAGCAGGGTGCCCTGGGACATCGCCGCCCCGATCGCGGGGCCCTCGCTGTCCAGCAGGTAGGAGACGTTGCCGTTCTTGACGGCGGGCAGGTTGTTGAACAGCTCGAACTTCTTGAGCGCGTCCGTGTCCGCCTTGTCGTTGACGACGAAGATGCGGTCGACGTCGATCAGGTCGATGCGCTCGGGCGAGAGCTCGGTGGAGAAGTTGCCGTCCGCGACCTTGTCGATCTCGGTCTGGTAGGTGAATCCGGTGCCCGTCACGAGCCGGCCGCGTACATCGGTGGAGGTGAACGCCGAGATCGAGTCCTTGTACCAGGACAGCGCGACGGCGGTCTTGCCGCCGAACTCGGGGTGGGCCTTCTTGGCGGCGTCCAGCTTGCCCTGGATGCCCTTCACCAGTTCGGCGCCCTCCTTCTCCTTGCCGAGCGCCTTGGCGATGTGCACCGCGTTGTCCTGCCACGGGGCGCTGAAGAGCTCCTTCTCGCCCTTGGTGCGGCCCACGGTCGGGGCGATCTTGGAGAGCTTCTCGTAGGCCGCCTCGTCGACCTCGGAGTAGACCGCGATGATCAGGTCCGGCCGCAGGGAGGCGATCTTCTCGAAGTTGGGGCCCGCGTCCCCGTTCTTCATGACGACGTCGGGGCGGGTGTCGCCCCACTGGTCCTTCACCCAGGGCCACTGCGTGTTGATGTCGGGCGTCTGGCCTACGGGGTTCGGGTACTGGTCGACCATGCCGACCGGCTTGATGCCGAACGCCAGGACGGCCTGGTCGTCGGTGTAGCCGACGGTGACGACCCGCTCGGGGGCCTCGGCGACCTCGGTGGATCCGAACGCGTGCTCCACGGTGACCGGGAACGCGCCGTCGGCCGCGGCCGGGGCGTCGTCGTTCTTCTTGTCCGCCGAGTCGTCCCCGCATCCCGCGAGGAGACCGACGCCGAGCGTGGCAGCGGACACCACCGCGGCCAGCCGCCGCCACGGCTTCACATGCGTCGTTCGATGAAGAGGCATCCGGAATCCCTTGCTTTCGCACTGTCCACTGCGCCCCGGTATGAGGGCATCCAGACTGTACCCCGAGCAAGTGAGGTCAGCCTAGCCTTACTGGATAACTTTCCGCCGGTCAGGACGACTTGGGCCGCGACCGGTGATTCGACGGACCGTCAGGCCTGTCCGCCCCTGTCGGCCGGGGCCGGTCGGGGACTGTCGGTGACGGTCCGTCAGGGACTGTCGTGGGGTGCCCGGTCTACGGTTCGATCCGGACGTGCGTCCGGCCGATCGGCACGATGAGCGGCCGGTCGCCCACCGGGTCGTCGATCACCTTGGCCTGCAGTCCGAACGCCTCGTGCAGCAGCTCGGCGGTGATCACGTCCCGGGGGTGCCCCTGCGCCAGAACGGCTCCCGCCCGCATGACGACGAGGTTGTCGCTGTAGCGCGTGGCCAGATTGAGATCGTGCAGCACCATGACCACGGTGCGGCCCGACTCGTGCAGATCGTCGACCAGGTCGAGTACGTCGATCGCGTGGGCGAGGTCCAGATAGGTGGTCGGCTCGTCCAGCAGCAGCAGATCGGTGCCCTGGGCCAGGGTCATCGATATCCATACGCGCTGGCGCTGCCCGCCGGACAGCGAGTCGACGGGCCGGTCGGCCAGGTCCGCCACGCCGGTCATGGCCAGCGCCCGCCGCACCACGTCGGCGTCGTCCGACGACCACTGCCGCAGCCAGCTCTGGTGCGGGTGGCGTCCGCGGGCGACCAGGTCGGCCACGGTCAGCCCTTCCGGGGCGACCGGCGCCTGCGGCAGCAGTCCGAGCTTCTTCGCCACGTCCCTGGTCCGGAGCCTGCCGATGTCCTCGCCGTCCAGCACGACGGTGCCGCCGGCCGGTTTGAGCAACCGGGTCAGGGTCCGCAACAGGGTCGACTTGCCACAGCCGTTGGGGCCGATGATCGTGGTGATCACCCCGGTCGGAATGGCCACGTCGAGCTCGTCGATGACCGTCCGGTCGCCGTACCCGACGGTGATGCCCCTGGCTGCCAGCCGTGGGACGTCCTGGACGTCCGCATCGGGCCGGGCGGTGAACTGAGCGGCCACAAGCCCCCCTTGTTGAGGTCAGCCTTACTTCTACCATCTACCGGAGGTTCGCCCGCACCAACAGGTAGACGAGGAACGGGCCGCCGATCACGGCGGTGACCACGCCGACCGGCAGACCGATCGGCAGCGCCGCGCGGGCCACCAGGTCCGAGCCGATCAGCAGCAGTGCGCCCACCAGGCCGGAGGCGATGACCGGTGGCGTCGGCCACCTCGCCAGGCGCATCGCCACCTGGGGCGCCACCAGCGCGACGAACGGGACCGGCCCCGCCGCGCTCACCCCCACGGCGGCCAGCAGCACCGCGCAGAGCAGCAGGACGGCCCGCACCCGGCCGAACCGCACGCCCAGCCCGGCGGCGACGTCGTCGCCGAGGTGCATCGGCTTGAACGGGAAGGCCACGACCGCCACGACGGCGAGCAGGACCAGCGTGCACCAGAACGCCACCCGGACCTCGTCCCAGGACCGGTTGTCCAGCGAGCCCACCAGCCACACCTGGGCGCGCGCCACGTCCCGGATGTCGGCCGAGACCAGCAGCCAGGTCGTGATCGCCTGCATCATGGCGGTCACCGAGATGCCGATGAGGATGAGCCGGAAGCCGTCGACGCCGCGCCGCCAGGCCAGGAAGTACACGAGCAGCCCCGTGCCGAGACCGCCCAGGAGGGCCGCCGCGGGCAGCCCGACCGAACCGGTGATCGCCGCGGCGGTCCCGCCCGTCGCCGTCACCAGGAACACCGCGACGGTGCCGGCTCCGGCGGTGATCCCCAGAATGTCCGGACTGGCGAGCGGGTTGCGTGCCACGGACTGGGTGATCGCCCCGGACATGCCCAGGGCGATCCCCACGATGAGGCCGGCCAGCGCCCGGGGCATCCGCAGGTCCATCACCACGAACGCGTCGACCTGTTCGCCCTGGCCGAAGATGGTGGCGATGACCCGGGAGAGGCCGATGGGGAAGTCCCCGATGCTGATGGAGAGGCAGAAGACCAGGAAGGCCGCCGCCGCGAGCACCAGCGTGACCAGCACGAGCCAGGGCCGCCAGACGAACGACACCTGGCCGAGCCGCACACCCGGCGCCATCGACGGTGTCGCTCCGGTCCCGTTCAAGGGCTCCCGCATGGGCTTCCGCGTTACGTTCATGCGCTCCTGAACTTCCCTCGCCACACCAGGACCGCGAAGAAGGGGGCCCCGAGGAGGGCGACCACGACGCCCGACTCCAGCTCGCCCGGCCGCACGACCAGCCGGCCCACGATGTCGCAGACCAGCAGGACACCGGAGCCGAGCAGACCCGCGTACGGCACCAGCCAGCGGTAGTCGGGGCCGGTCAGATAGCGGGCCACGTGAGCCACCATCAGCCCGAGGAAGGCGATGGGGCCGCAGGCCGCCGTGGCGGCTCCCGCCAGCAGCGTGATGGCGACGATGCCGATCGTACGGCTCACCGCGATGTTCACGCCCAGCCCGCGCGCCACGTCGTCGCCCAGGTTGAGCAGGTTGAGGGCGGGCAGCGTGATCAGCGCCAGGACCAGGCCGACGGCTATGAACCCCGTCACCGGCCGGATGACGTCGAATCCGACACCGGCGACGGAGCCCGCGTTCCAGAACCGCAGCGCGTTGAGCGACTTCTGGTCGGACAGCGCCACCGCCGTGGTCATCGCCGCGAGGAACACCGTGACGCCCTGCCCGGCCAGGGCGAGGGTCAGCGGGTTGCCCGCTCCCCTGCCGACGCTCGCCAGGCCGAAGACGACCACACCGGCGACGCCCGCGCCCGCGAAGGCGAACCAGACGTACTGGAACGGGTCGGTGAACCCGAACAGGGCGATGACCGAGACCACGGCGAAGGAAGCCCCGGCATTCACTCCCAGCAGTCCCGTGTCGGCTATGGGGTTGCGCGTGTAGCCCTGGATCAGCGCGCCGCCGACCCCCAGGGCCAGGCCCGCCACGATGGCGAGAACCGTCCGGGGCACCCGCACGGTCTGCACGATGAGCCGGATCTCGGTGAGCTTCTGGTCGGGCTCGGGCTCCGCGAACAGCCCGTGCCAGACCTCGCCGGGGCTCAACGCACGTGCCCCGACGGCCAACGACACGGTTGCCGCGATCACCAGAGTCACCGTGATGACGCCCAGCCCCACGACCCGCCGCCTGCGGGTGCCCGTCGTCCCCTCTGGTACGGGGCGCTCCACTGCGGTGGTGATCATGTCGACGAACGATATCCCCTTGATCGGATCGGTTGCGCCCGGCCCGCCCGGCAGGCCACCGGGCGGGCCAAGTGTGGAACTCGCCGCGGGCCGACGGCACTTGTCGCCCCGCGGGCGCCCAGAAGACGTGTCGGGGCCGTCCCGCACTTCCCGGCGGGAGGGCCCTCAGCCGCCGGCGCCCTCGGTGACCGGCCGGGACTCGTCGGAGGTGGATTTGACCCGGCGGTCGAGCAGCGAGTCCAGGATCTCGCCGACCCGTATCGCGGTGTTGGAGAGCAGCGAGGTGGTGATGCCGTGCGTGTGCTCCGTACCGCCCTGGAGGTAGATGCCGCAGCGCAGAGCGGGGTCGGTCGCGATCCGGTAGTCGCGCTCCACGCGGACGCGGCCCGCGTCGTCGCGCAGGCAGCGCTCGCCGACCCCGCCGAGGAGGCCGAGCGGATCGGCGGGGCTGTAGCCGGTGGCGAACACCACGACGTCGGCGTCCAGTTCCGACTCCTCGTCGGTCACCAGGGACTTCACGGTGGCGCGGACGCTGTCGGGCTTCTCCTCCACTGCGGTGACCCGGGACACGTTGAGGAAGCGCAGCCGTTCGGTGCCGAGGACCTTCTCCCGGTACATCTGCCGGTAGAGGTCGTCGATCAGGTCGATGTCCACGACGGAGTAGTTGGTGTTGCCGTGGTAGGCCATCAGACGGCTCTTGACCTCCTCGGGGGCGGCGAAGTAGTCGTCGACCGCGTCGGGGTCGAAGATCCGGTTGGCGAAGCTGCTGTCGTCGGCGGGGCTGTAGCCGTAGCGGGAGAAGACCGCGCAGACCTCGGCGTCGGGGAACCGGCGGTACAGGTAGGCGACGTTCTCGGCGGCGCTCTGACCGGCGCCCACGACGACGATGCGCGAGGGCGAGGCGCTCGCCAGGCCGTCGACCTTCCGCAGCAGGTCGGAGTTGTGCCAGACCCGGTCGCCGCGCTCCACGCCTTCCGGCATGAGGGGGCGCAGGCCGGTTCCGATGACGAGGTTGCGGGCCCGGTGGACCGCGAGTCCTTCGCCGGAGCGGACGGTCACGTCCAGGTACTCCACGGTCCCGTCGTGGAGATACGGCGTGACGGCGACGACTTCGTGGCCATAGGAGACCAGGTCGTCGACCTTGGCCGCGGCCCACTCGAAGTAGTCGTGGAACTCCACCCGCAGCGGGAAGAGGTTCTTGTGGTTGATGAAGTCGATCAGCCGGCCCTTGCTCTGCAGATAGCAGAGGAAGCTGAACTCGCTGGACGGGTTCCGGAGCGTCACCAGGTCCTTGAGGAAGGACACCTGCATGGTCGCGTCGTCGATGAGCATGCCGCGGTGCCAGCCGAAGCTCGACTGCTGCTCGAAGAAGTGGGCGGTGACCGAATCCTGCCTGCCGACCTTGCTGTTGTGCTCGCTGAGCGCGATCGCCATGGCCACATTGGACGGGCCGAAGCCGATGCCGATGAGGTCGTGGACCAGTGGTGTGTCGCCAGGAAGAACCTGTGACATGTCACTCCCATCGTCTGGGAAAGCCGCCTGTCGGGCGTGGGGACGGTACGGAGGGCGGGCACGCCGACGGACTCACCCACCTGAACTTAGGTGAGCCTAAGCTCACCAACCCGCCTTGTCGATAGGGCAAATGGGACGACTCGCTATTGACGGTCCGTCAATTGTGTCTGGAACCAGGCGCTGTTGCCGAGGTCGGCCGTTCGGACGACGGGGTCGGCGCGAGGGCTTCGACGCGTCGGGGCGGACCAGCCGGTGCCCCCTTGAGCTGCGCGCTTCTCCCCGAGGCCGCCGGAGGCCGGGCCCGCCGGCTGTGCGCCTTCATGGGTTTCGACGTCGCCGACGGCAGCGCGGACTCCTACCGGCGGGCCGGCCGCCGCATCCCCTTCGTACGGCTCGACGCGGCTCCCGGCCGGCACCCGCGCTGACCGGACCGTCGCGCACATCCTTACGGACCCGTGACGTGTGCGCGCCGCGCCCGGTCCGGGGGATCGCCGGGCCCTAGCGTGGCGGTCATGCGCGTACTGGTCACCGGCGGAGCCGGGTTCATCGGGTCACATGTCGTCACCGCCCTCGCCGCGGCCGGGCACGAGAGTGTGGTGCTGGACGCCCTGCTGCCCTCGGCCCATCCCGGCGGCACGCCCCCGCAGCTGCCGGGCGAACGCGTGGTCGTCGGGGACGTCCGGGACCGGGAGGCGGTGGCGGACGCGCTGGCCGGGGTGGACGCCGTGTGCCACCAGGCCGCCATGGTCGGGCTCGGAAAGGACTTCGCGGACGCCCCGCTGTACGTCGGGTGCAACGACCTCGGTACGGCGGTGCTGCTGGCGGAGATGGCCGCGGCCGGGGTGCGCGACCTGGTGCTGGCCGGGTCGATGGTGGTCTACGGCGAGGGCCGCTACGACTGCCCGCGCCACGGCACGGTCCGCCCCGGGCCGCGCGCGGAGGCCGATCTGCGGGCGGGACGCTTCGAGCCGCGCTGCCCGGACTGCGCAGCGGTGCTCTCACCGGGCCTGGTGGCCGAGGACGCGCCGGTGGACCCGCGCAATGTGTACGCGTCGACCAAGCTGACCCAGGAGCACCTGGCCGCCGCGTGGGCACGGGCGACGGGCGGCCGGGCGGTGTCCCTGCGCTACCACAACGTGTACGGGCCGGGCATGCCGCGCGACACCCCGTACGCCGGTGTCGCCTCGTTCTTCCGCTCGGCCCTGGCCCGCGGTGAGGCCCCCCGGGTCTACGAGGACGGGGGCCAGCGGCGCGACTTCGTCCATGTCCACGATGTGGCGGCGGCGAACGCGGTGGCCCTGGCGGCGGTGCGGGAGCGGCGGCCCGCGTCCTTCGCCGCGTACAACACCGGCAGCGGCGAGCCGCACACCATCGGCGAGATGGCCGCCGCGCTGGCCGGCGCGCACGGCGGGCCGGACCCGGTGGTGACCGGGGAGTACCGCCTGGGCGACGTACGCCATGTCACGGCGGACTCGCGGGCGCTGCGCGAGGAGCTGGGCTGGCGGCCCCGGGTGTCCTTCGCCGAGGGGATGGCGGACTTCGCGGCGGCCCCGCTGCGCGGTTCGGGGGGCCGCCGGGGGGAAGGCGCCGTCACGCTGTCGGGAGCGTGACCGAGAAGCAGCAGCCGCCCTGGACGTTGCGGACCTCGGCCCGTCCGGCGTGCGCCTCGACGATACCGCGCACGATGGCGAGACCGAGGCCCGCCCCGGCCGGCGGGGTGCGGGCGTGACTGCCGCGCCAGCCGGTGTCGAAGACCCGGGGCAGGTCCTCCTCCGGGATGCCGCCGCAGCCGTCGGTCACCGACAGCACGACGCCCCCGTCCGAGCGGTGTGCCGCGACGGCCACGGTGCCGTCGGGCGGGGTGCGGCGGATGGCGTTGATCAGGAGATTGCCCAGGACCCGGCTCATCTCCTTGCCGTCGACCTCCACCGGCACCTCGTCGATCCGGTCGCCGACCAGCCGCACCCCGTGCTCGCGGGCCAGCGGGTCCACCCCGGCCAGCGCGTCGCCGACCAGGTCGTAGAGGGAGATCCGGGCCGTCGCCAGGGTGAGCGAACCGGCCTGGATCCGGGAGAGTTCGAAGAGGTCACCGACCATGCCGTTCATCCGCTCGACCTCGGTCCTGATCTGCCGCAGATAGCGTCCGGAGTCGGCGGCCATGCCGTCCTCCAGCGCCTCGGCCATCGCCCGCAGCCCGGCGAGCGGGGTGCGCAGATCGTGCGAGATCCATGCGACGAGTTCGCGCCGCGAGGCCTCCAGCGCACGTTCGCGCACCCGGGAGCTGTCCAGTTTGGCACTGGTGGCGGCCAGCTCGCGGGCGAGCTCGGCCAGCTCGGCGGTGGGCTGCCCGGCGGGCGCGGCGAAGGTGCCGCCGTCCCCGAACGACCTTGCGGCAAGGGTCAGTTCACGGCTCTGGGCGGCCACCCAGCGGCCCAGCAGGATGGCGGTGGCCAGGGAGACCAGGGCGGCCATGGCGACGACGGTCGTGACGACGTAGAGGTCATGGGACGAGAGGAACATCGCCCAGGCGACCGTCAGCGTCCCGGCGAGCATCGCCGTGACGGCCACCCCGGCGACGACACTCAGCGAGACCACCAGCGAACGGTGACGCAGCAGACGCAGGACGCCCGCTCCGAGGATTCCGGCGGCCGCCGCTCCCAGAAAGGCGAAGAGCGCGATGAGCAGGACGTCGTTCACAGCGACCGCCCCCCGGGCGGCTCGACGGGGACGGCGGCCGGGCCGGTTCCCGGGCTGTCGGGGCCGACTTCCGTGCGGCCCGCTTCCGTGCGGCCCGCTTCCGTGCGGCCCGCTTCCGTGCGGCCCGCTTCCAGGTCCAGGCGGTACCCCACGCCCCACACGGTGCGGATCAGCCGGGGGCTGGCCGGATCCTTCTCGACCTTGCCGCGCAGCCTGCGGATATGAACGGTGACCGTGGACAGATCACCGAAGTCCCACCCCCAGACCTCCCGCATCAGCTCCTCCCGCCCGAACGCCCTGCCAGGATGCCGGAGCAGAAAGGCGAGCAGGTCGAACTCCCGCAGTGTCAGGGCGAGTCCGCGCCCGTCGCGGTAGGCCTGCCGGGCCGCCGGGTCGAGGCTCAGCCCGGCACCGGACAGCGGGCCCGACTCGTCCGCCGGGGCGGCGGCCCGCGCGCGGCGCAGCACGGAATCGACCCGCAGGACCAGTTCGCGCGGGCTGAACGGCTTGGTGACGTAGTCGTCGGCGCCGGTCTCCAGGCCGAGGATGCGGTCCTCCTCGTCGCCGCGGGCGGTGAGCATGATGACGGGGACCGGCCCGTACGCGCGCATCCGGCGGCAGACCTCGAATCCGTCCATGGCGGGGAGCATCAGGTCCAGGACGACGAGGTCGGGCCGGCAGGCCGCGAACCGTCGCAGCGCGTCGGGTCCGTCGCCGGCCTGCTCGACGGCGTAACCGGCGCGGTGCAGATAGCCGACGACGACCTCGGCGACGGTCGGGTCGTCGTCCACGACGAGGACCCGGCCGCGCGTCCCCTCGGGGGCGGGCTCCGGCTGCCGGGCGGGCGGGGTGTTCTCCATGGCCCCCACTGTGGCACCCCCCTCCCGGCGCGTCGGGGGCCGGACCACCCCCATCCGGCCGATGTCCATGTTTCGTAAGAACCTGATGACTGAAATGCCGGAGTTGTCTCCGTAGGGTGAGGCGGGTGACCGATTCTTCTGCCGCTGTTCCGTTCCCGCCCGCCCCGCACACCGGCCTCCCGAAGGCCGACATCGTTCTGCCCTGTCTCGACGAGGCGGCCGCACTGCCCTGGGTGCTCGGCCGCATCCCCGACGGCTGGCGCGCGATCGTGGTCGACAACGGCTCGACCGACGGTTCGGCCGAACTCGCCCGCTCCCTCGGCGCGAGCGTCGTCACGGAGGAACGGCGGGGGTTCGGCGCGGCCTGTCACGCCGGGCTGCTCGCCGCCGAGGCCGAGTTCGTCTGCTTCTGCGACTGCGACGGCTCGCTGGACCCCGCGCTGCTGGCCGGATTCGTGCGGCGGATCGCGGACGGTGAGTGCGATCTGCTGCTCGGCCGCCGCCGCCCCGAGGGCCGGGGCGCCTGGCCGCCGCACGCCCGCGCGGGCAATCTGGCGCTGGCCCGGATGCTGCGCCGCCGCACCGGCCTGCGCCTGCACGACCTCGGCCCGCTGCGGGCTGCCCGCCGCAGCGACCTGCTCGCCCTGGACCTCACCGACCGGCGCAGCGGCTATCCGCTCCAGATGGTGGTCCGGGCCTCGGACGCCGGGCTGCGGGTCACCGAGAGCGACGTCCCCTACCGGCCGCGCACCGGCAGGTCGAAGGTGACCGGCACCTGGCGCGGGACCTGGCAGGCGGTGCGCGACATGCGGGGCGTCCTGCGGGAGCCACCGGCGGACCGCGCGCCCGGCCGGGCCGCACGCGCGGAGACAGGGACCGCCCGATGAGCGCGCCCGGAGACGGGGGACGTTCGACGAGCACGCCCGGAGACAGGGACCGCCCGACGAGCGCGCCAAGAGACGGGGGACGTTCGACGAGCACGCCCGGAGACAGGGGCCGCCCGACGAGCGCGCCAAGAGACGGGGGTCGTTCGTCGAGCGCGTCCGGACCCACGGAGTTGCTGGTCATCGCGAAGGAACCGGTGGCCGGACGGGTCAAGACCCGGCTCTGCCCGCCCTTCTCCCCCGCCGAGGCCGCCGAGCTGGCCGCCGCCTCCCTCGCCGACACCCTGGAGGCCGTGCTCGCCCTCCCCGCCCGGCGGCGCGTCCTGGTCCTCGACGGGCGGCCGGGCCCCTGGGTGCCGCCGGGGTTCGAGGTGGTGCCGCAGAGCGCGGGCGGCCTCGACGAGCGGCTCGCGGCGGCCTTCGGCGGGTGTACGGGGCCGGCCCTCCTGGTCGGCATGGACACCCCGCAGATCACAGCCGCGCTGCTCGCCCCCGCTCTCGCGCCGGACGCCTGGGAGGGCGCCGGGGCCTGGTTCGGTCCGGCCGAGGACGGTGGCTTCTGGGCCCTGGGCCTCGCGGAACCCGATCCCGCCCTGTTGCGCGGGGTGCCGATGTCCGTCCCGGAGACCGGCGCGGTGCAGCGGCGCAGGCTGGTGGAGGCGGGGCTCGTGGTGCGCGATCTGCCGGTCCTGACCGACGTGGACACCGCGGCCGACGCCCACCGGGTCGCGTCGGCCGCGCCGGGCGGCCGGTTCGCCGCAGCGCTCGGCCGGCTGACCGGGGCGGGGGTGCGATGAGTACGACCGTGCCCTCCTCCGGGTTCACCGCACCGGCCCCCGCCGACTCCGCCGAAGCCCCCGACACGCACAAGGCGCACGAGGCGCACAGGGCACATGAGGTGTACGAGGCGTCCGACACGCACGAGGCGGCCGCCGGCGGCGCGTACGCCTCCGCCAAGTCGGCCCGGTCGGGCGCGGACCGCACCGCCCCCTGGGGCGCCGACCCGTACGCCAACGCCCTGCGCACCGGCCGGGGTCCGCTGTTCCTGCGCCGCAGCGACGGCTGGCTGCTGCCCCTGGACGTGGAGCGCTGGTGCTCGGGGGCGGGCTCCGCCGACCTGTCCGCCCTGCACCGGTGCGAGGGGCCGGTGCTGGACATCGGCTGCGGGCCGGGGCGACTGGTCGCGGAGCTGGCCTCACTCGGACACCGGGCGCTGGGCATCGACGTCAGCGAGGCGGCGGTGGCCCGTACGCGCGGTCTTGGCGGCGCGGCGCTGCTCCGCAGCGTGTTCGAACCACTGCCCGGGGAGGGCCGTTGGGGCACCCTCCTGCTCCTCGACGGCAATATCGGCATCGGGGGCGACCCGGCCGCCCTGCTGGACCGGGCGACCGATCTGCTGGGCGCCGGCGGGCTGCTGATCGCCGAGACCGCCCCCGTCGACGTGGACGAACGGGTCCGGGTCCGTCTCGACGACGGCCGGGGCGGGCCGGACGGAAGGACCGCCCCCGCAACCGGGCACGACGGCGACGCCGAGCCGTTCCCCTGGGCGCGGATCGGGACGCCGGCGCTGCTGCGGTACGCCCGCGCGGGCGGCTGGCGTACGGCCGATCAGTGGGGTGCGCAGGGGCGGACCTTCGTCTCGTTGCGCCGGCCCGTACGGGAGCGGAGCGCCCGGACCAGCAGCCAGAGCGCGGAGAGCGCGAACAGCGCGCCGGTGATCAGCAGCCAGTTGCCGAAGTAGACGTCCGGGGAGGTGCCGGCGGCGGCCTCGTACCGCCGTTCGGTCCGCCGGGTGATCAGCGGGAACCAGATCAGCAGGAGCAGCCCGGAGAGGAACGCCGGCACCCGTACGAAGTTCACCAGGGCCCGCCGGGGGCCGAGCGCGGCGCACAGCGCCCGGTCGGCCCCGGCGTACACCGGCAGCAGCACCAGGTCGTGCAGAACGGCCGACCCGGCGAACCAGAGCAGCACGCCGACGGTGTCCCCGTCCAGCAGCCGTACGCCCGCGTAGCCGGCCAGGCAGAACGTGGCGGCGAGCAGGAGCAGATGGAGCGGGCCCTCCCCGTAGAGCCGGCGCGGCGAGAAACGCGGGCGGCGGGGTGCGGCGGACAGGGGCGGTACGGCTCGGGTGGACATCACAGCTCTCCGAACGTCAGGGTCTCGACCCACTTGGTGTTCAGCACCCCGGGCGCGGCGGGGACGATGATCCGGGCCGGGTAGCCGTGGTCGGGTGACAGCGGCGCGCCGTTCACCTCCAGTGCGAGCAGCGAGCGGCCGTCGCGGACCTGGTTGTCGCGCAGCGCGGCCATGCGGAAGGAACCCCTGCGCTGGAGCGACTCGACGAAGACGCCCGGCGGCCGGTCCGGGTAGCCGGCGAGTGCCGCCAGGTCGAAGAGCCGCACCCCGCGCCAGAGCTGGTCCGAGGTCGACCAGCCCTCCACACAGGCGATCGGGAGCGCCGCACTGTGCTGTTCCATGGCCAGCAGTTCGGCCCGGGAGAAGCGGAACTCCCCGGCCGGCCCCCGTACCGTCAGCCGCCAGCGCTCACCGGTGTCCACGGGCGTGATCCCTATGGCGGCGGCGGTCTTGTTGATCTGGAAGGCGTTCGGGCCCGGCCCCGGGTCGGTGCCGCCGCGCGGGGTGAGGAGCGCGATGCTGCGCAGTGGCCCGTCGAAGCTGCGACCGGCCGAGGTGACCAGCAGAAGGAGCGAACCGGCCCCCACCATGGCCAGCGCGCCGCGCCGGGACAGGGTGGCCGGCAGCGGGTCGGGGGCGGCGAGGGTGTCCGGTTCGCCGCGCGGGATGCCGTTGCGCAACACCCGTACGGCCTGGGGAAGCTTGAGGGCCACATGGGTGACGAAGCCGGCGAGGAAGACCCAGGCCCCGTAGAAGTGCAGGGGATAGAAGGACCCGGGGAAGACGTAGTCAAGCTGGATGTTGAGCAGTCCCGTAAGGAATTCGAACAGCGCCCCGCCCACGAGCAGCAGCAGCGAGATCCGCTCCAGGGCGTGGCCCACGGAACGGGCGGGCGGCAGCGCGAACAGCCGGGGAATCACCGACCACAGCTTGGCGAGCAGGACGGGCACGAGCACGATGCCGACGGTGACGTGCAGGCCCTGGGTCAGCCGGTAGAGCCAGTGCGGGCCGGTCGGCCAGGAGAACAGGTAGAAGCCGAGCCACCCCTTGCCCGGGGTCTTGTCGTTGACCCGGTTCAGGTCCGGGTTGTAGGCGGCGTACGAGAGCAGACCGGTGACGAACAGCAGCGTGAGTCCGACGAGCAGGACGACGCCGAGCACGGCGGTGAAGCGCACCCCGCGCACGGGGCTGCGCCAGAATCCCGGGTCGGCGGGCGTGCGCGGGGCGCGGAGGGAGTCGGGGAGGGAGCGGATCATCCGGCGGCGTTCGGGCATGGGGCCGACGCTAAGCGGGGAACACCGCCGGCGGGCGGACGTGGCTGCTGACGAAATTCTGACGTCGCGGCCTGGATGCCTGGGGAAATCTGCCCTGGGGCACTCTGACGTCGCGGCCTGGAGAGAGGACCGGTGTCGCGGTCTGGAGGGAACCGGTGTCCCGGCGGGAGGAATCTGACGGTTCGGTGACGCGGCCCTGCCGGACCGCCCGATTGCCGCCCGGTGTGCATAGCGTGCCAGCGTGAAGACCGAGGACGCCACACCCACGGACATCGCCGGCGGCACGGGGCACGGCCCGCCCGCACCGCCGGACCGCAACGACGACCGCGCCCGGCGCGCGGGGCGGTCGGACCTGATCGCCGCCACCGCGGGCGTGCTGCTGATCGCGGCCGCGGTGGTCGTCGGCCATGTCATCCAGAACCGGGACGGGAGTCTGCGCGCCCAGTGGCCGCCGCTGCTGGCCTCCTGGGACCCGCATCTGGGTCCGGGCACTCCGGCCGCCCTGATCATGGCGGTCCTGGTGGTCTCCTACGGCCCGCCGCTCGCCGCCCGGCTGCCCTGGCGCGGGCTGCTGGCGGCGTCCTGGGCCGGGTCGACGGCCTGGGTCTTCTCGATGGCGCTGATCGACGGCTGGCACCGGGGCGTCGCGAAGCGGCTCACCACGAAGCACGAGTATCTGCGGGTCATCGACCGCTTCGAGGACATCCCCGCCACCCTGCGCGACTTCACGAACCACATCGTGATCGGCGAGCCGGGCAACTGGCCCGCCCATGTCGCCGGGCACCCGCCGGGCGCGACGCTGACCTTCGTGTGGCTGGACCGCATCGGTCTCGGCGGCGGCGGCTGGGCGGCGCTCTGGTGTGTCGTGGTGGGCAGTTCGGCGGCGCTGGCCGTCCTGATCACCGTGCGCGTGCTGGCCGACGAGCGCCTGGCCCGCCGCGCCGCGCCCTTCCTCGTCCTCGCCCCGGCGGCCGTCTGGGCGGGCGTGTCGGCCGACGGCTACTTCACGGCGGTCGCCGCCTGGTCGGTGGCGCTGCTCGCCCTGGCCGCCACCCGCCGGGTCCGCTTCCCGGCCGTGGCTGCGCTCGGCGGGGGTCTGCTGTTCGGGTGGACCTGCTACCTCAGTTACGGGCTGGGGCTGATGGCGGCTGTGCTGCTGGCCGTGCTGGTGCTCACCCGCACCGCCCGCCCGGTGCCGCTGTTCCTGCTCGGCGCGCTGGTGGTCCCGGTGGCCTTCACGCTCGCCGGGTTCAACTGGTGGACCGCCTACCACCTGCTGGTCGAGCGCTACTACCAGGGCGCGGGCGGTGTCCGCCCGTACGGCTACTGGGTCTGGGCCAACCTGGCCTGCGCGACCCTCGCGGCCGGGCTCGCCGCCGTCGCCGGGCTGCGCCGGAGCGCGGTGGCCGCTCCCGGTGCCGTACGGGCACTGCGGAGCGGCCCCGTGACGGCGGCCTCCCCGGAAGGGCGACTGGCGTTGCTCGTGCTGGCGGCGCTGGCGGCGCTGATCGCCGCGGATCTCTCCGGCATGAGCAAGGCGGAGACCGAGCGCATCTGGCAGCCGTTCCTGCTGTGGCTGCTGCCCGCTGCGGCGCTGCTCCCCCGCCGGCGCGTGCGGTACTGGCTGGTCGCGTCGGCCGTTCCGGCTCTGCTGATCAACCACCTCCTGTGGACGGGCTGGTGAGCGGCGCCCCACCGCGGCACCCCACGCGGGGCACCCCACGTGGGGCGCCGCTGTGGGTCTCAGCCGGTGGCCGCGGCCAGGTCCTTCAGCGCGAGGTTGAGCCGGAGGACGTTGACGTGGGGTTGCCCGAGGAATCCGGCGGTGCGCCCCTCGGTGTGCCGCTCGACCAGCGCGGTGACCTGCCGGACGGTCAGACCGTTGGCCTCGGCGACCCGTTTCACCTGGAGACGCGCGTACGCGGGTGAGATGTGCGGGTCGATCGCGGAGCCCGATCCGGTCACCGCGTCCTTGGGGACGTCCGACTCCGGCACTCCGTTGAAGGCGGCGACCGCCTTCTTCGTGTCCGCGACGGTCCGGGTCAGCGTGGCGTCGGAGGCTCCGAGCTGGCCGGAGCCCGTGGCCAGGGGGTCGTAGCCGCTGTTCGACGGCCGTGGCTGGAACCAGGCGGGGTCGGGCTTCTCCGTCCCGTCGATGTTCCAGGTCTGTCCGATGAGGGCGGACCCGACGTCCTTCCCGCCGGCCCGCACGATCGAACCGTTGGCCTGGTCGTGGAAGAGTCCCTGGGCGATGCCCGTGACGGCGAGCGGGTAGGCGATGCCGGTGACGGCCGTGAGCACGAGCAGCATGCGCAGCGCGGCTCCGACCAGACGTCCCGTGTTCACTACGGAGTTGTTCATGATCAGTCAGCCGATTCCGGGTATGAGGGAGATGAGCAGGTCGATGATCTTGATGCCGATGAACGGGGCGATCAGGCCGCCGAGTCCGTAGACGGCGAGGTTGCGGCGCAGCATCCGGTCGGCGCCGGCCGGCCGGTACCGCACTCCTCGCAGAGCGAGGGGGACCAGCACGACGATGATCAGGGCGTTGAAGATGACGGCCGACAGGATCGCGGACCGGGGCGAGGCCAGCGCCATGATGTTCAGCCTGTCCAGCGACGGGTACGCCACGGCGAACATGGCGGGGATGATCGCGAAGTACTTCGCGACGTCGTTGGCGATGGAGAAGGTGGTCAGCGCGCCCCGGGTGATGAGGAGTTGCTTGCCGATCTCGACGATCTCGATCAGCTTGGTGGGGTCGGAGTCGAGGTCCACCATGTTCCCGGCCTCCTTGGCGGCCGAGGTTCCGGTGTTCATCGCGACGCCGACGTCCGCCTGCGCCAGTGCCGGTGCGTCGTTGGTGCCGTCGCCGGTCATCGCGACGAGCTTGCCGCCCGCCTGCTCCCGCTTGATGAGGGCCATCTTGTCCTCGGGCGTCGCCTCGGCCAGGAAGTCGTCGACCCCGGCCTCCTCGGCGATGGCCTTGGCGGTCAGCTGGTTGTCACCGGTGATCATGACCGTACGGATGCCCATGCGGCGCAGCTCGTCGAACCGCTCCCGCATGCCCTCCTTCACCACGTCCTTGAGGTGGATGACGCCCAGGACCCGTGCACCGCCGCCGTCGTCGACGGCCACCAGCAACGGGGTTCCGCCGGCCCGGGAGATCCGGTCGGTGAGCGCCCTGGTGTCCTCATGGACGCTTCCGCCCCGCTCCTCCACCCAGGCGACAACGGACCCGGCCGCCCCCTTGCGGACCCTGCGCCGGGTGCCTCCCTCCACGAGGTCGACGCCGGACATCCGGGTCTGTGCCGTGAACGCGACCCACTCGGTGTCGGCCGGTTCGCCCCGGTGGCGTTCGCGCAGTCCGTACGTCTGCTGCGCCAGGACCACGATGGAGCGACCCTCGGGCGTCTCGTCGGCCAGTGAGGACAGCTGCGCGGCGGCGGCCAGCTCCGCTTCCGTCGTGCCCCTGACCGGAACGAACTCGGCCGCCTGCCGGTCGCCCAGGGTGATGGTGCCGGTCTTGTCCAGGAGCAGGGTCGACACATCGCCGGCGGCCTCCACCGCACGGCCCGACACGGCCAGCACATTGCGCTGGACCAGCCGGTCCATGCCGGCGATGCCGATCGCGGAGAGCAGCGCGCCGATCGTCGTCGGGATCAGACAGACCAGGAGCGCCGTCAGAACGATCATCGAGGTCTGCTGGTCGGCGCCCGCGTAGACCGCGAAGGGCTTCAGTGTCACGACCGCGAGCAGGAAGACGATGGTGAGGGCCGCCAGCAGGATGTTGAGGGCGATCTCGTTGGGGGTCTTCTGCCGGGCCGCACCCTCGACCAGGTTGATCATCCGGTCGATGAAGGTCTCGCCCGGCTTCGTCGTGATCCTGATGACGACGCGGTCGGACAGCACCTTCGTACCGCCGGTGACGGCCGAGCGGTCGCCGCCGGACTCGCGGATGACGGGGGCCGATTCGCCGGTGATCGCGGACTCGTCGACGCTGGCGACCCCTTCGACGACATCGCCGTCGCCGGGAATGACGTCACCGGCCTCGCACACGACGAGGTCGTCGATCCGCAGTTCGGTGCCGGGTATCCGCTCCTCGCCGCTCGCGGTGACGCGGCGGGCGACCGTGTCGGTCCTGGCCCTGCGGAGAGTGTCGGCCTGGGCCTTGCCCCGGCCCTCGGCCACGGCCTCGGCGAGGTTGGCGAAGACCGTGGTGAGCCAGAGCCAGCCGACGATGGCCCAGCCGAAGAGGTCGGTCGGGTCCTTGACCGCCAGCCCGGTGCTGACCACCGAGCCGACGAGCACCACGAACATGACGGGCGACGTGATCATCACGCGCGGGTCGAGCTTGCGCAGGGCGTCGGGGAGGGAGCTGAGCAGCAGCTTCGGGTCGAAGATCCCTCCCCCGACGCGCCCGGCCGGCCGGGGCCCGGACGGTGCGTCCGGGTGCGGGGCGATGGTGGTTGCGGCCGTGGTCGTCGGGGACACAGCATCCTGCTTCGTTACGTGGGTGGTCATGCCGCGAGCCCTTCGGCGAGCGGTCCCAGCGCGAGTGCCGGGAAGAACGTGAGACCGGTGATGATCATGATCGTGCCGACCAGGAGGCCGGTGAACAGCGGCTTCTCGGTCCGCAGCGTGCCCGCGGTGGCGGGGACCGGTCGCTGCTCGGCGAGCGAGCCGGCCAGCGCCAGGACGAACACCATCGGCAGGAACCGGCCCAGGGCCATGCACAGGCCGAGCGCGGTGTTGTGGTACCCCGTGTCGGCGGCGAAGCCGGCGAACGCGGAGCCGTTGTTGTTGGACGCGGAGGTGTAGGCGTAGAGGACCTCGGAGAAGCCGTGCGCGCCGATGTTGGTCATGGACGACTCGCCGTTGCCGGTGGCCATCGCGAGAGCGGTGCCGGTCAGGACGAGCGCCGGGGTGACGAGGAGGGAGCAGGCGGCGAGCTTGATCTCGCGGGTGCCGATCTTCTTGCCGAGGTACTCGGGCGTACGGCCGACCATCAGTCCGGCGACGAACACCGCGATGACCGCCATGATCAGCATGCCGTAGAGGCCGGAGCCGACACCGCCGGGCGCGAGCTCACCGAGCATCATGCCGAGCAGCAGGACACCGCCGGACAGCCCGCTGAAGGAGTCGTGGAACGCGTTGACCGAGCCGGTCGAGGTCATCGTGGTGGAGACGGCGAACAGCGAGGAGGAACCCTCGCCGAACCGCTGTTCCTTGCCCTCCATCGCGCCGCCCGCGAGCTGCGAGGCGCTACCGGGGTGGGCGTACTCGATCCAGGTCACCAGGATCACTCCGACGAACCAGATCGATGCCATGGCGGCGACGATCGCGTAGCCCTGCCTGACCGAACCGGCCATCCTGCCGAAGGTCCGGGGCAGCGAGAACGGGATCACGAGCAGCAGGAAGATCGTCAGCAGGTTCGAGAAGCCGTTCGGGTTCTCGAAGGGGTGCGAGGAGTTCGCGTTGAAGTAGCCGCCGCCGTTCGTCCCCAGGTTCTTGATCGCCTCCTGAGAGGCGACCGCACCCGGCGAGATGGACTGCGGCTGCCCCGTCGACGTCGTGATCTCGTGGACACCGGCGAAGTTCTGGATCGCGCCGGCGGCGACCAGCAGGACGGCCGCGATCACCGAGACCGGGATGAGGATGCGTACGACAACGCGCACCAGGTCGGCCCAGAAGTTGCCCAGTTCACCGGTACGGGACCGGACGAAGCCGCGTACGAGCGCGATGGCCACGGCGATGCCGACGGCCGCCGAGACGAAGTTCTGCACGGCCAGGCCGCCGGTCTGGGTGATGTGGCTCATCGCCGACTCACCCGCGTACGACTGCCAGTTGGTATTGGACGTGAAGGACACGGCCGTATTGAAAGCCTGGTCGGGCGCTATCGCGTCGAATCCGAGCGACAACGGCAAGGTGTCCTGCACCCGCATGAGCAGGTAAAGGAAGAGGACGCTCACCGCCGAGAACGCGAGCACGGCCCGCATATAGGCGGTCCAGCGCATATCCGCGTTCGGGTTCGCCCCGACCGCGCGGTAGATCCACCTCTCCACGCGGAGATGCTTTTCGGAGGAGAAGACGGCGGCCATATAGTCGCCGAGAGGCCGGTGCACCAGCGCGAGTGCGACGACCAGCGCGGACACTTGGAGCACGTCAGCAAGAACGGGACTCATATCCGTACTCAGAACCTCTCCGGGCGGAGAAGGGCGAGGACGAGATATCCCACCAGGGCGGCGGCGACGATCAGCCCGACGATGTTTTCGGAAGTCACAGCTTCGCCACCCCCTTGGCTATGAGGGCCACGAGCGCGAATATCGCGACGGTGGTGACGACGAAGGCCAGATCGGCCATCGCATGCTCCTGGAAGAGTTCGGGAACGAACGGACTCCACGAGGAAACCCCACGCCCGGCGGAAAGCGGCTGTCCCTTGACAGCGCCCATACGCGGCAGGCGGCATCCTTGACGCCGCCCATACGACATGAGGCGCGGGAGCATGGAGAACGGGACGGGGGCGCACACTCCGCGTCCCGTACGAGGGCGGGGAGCGCACTCACTCACACTTCCCGTGCGAGGGCGGGAGCGCACGCTTCGCGTCCCGTACGAGGGCGGGGAGCGCGCGCTCACGCTTCCCGGCGCCGCCCGTCTCCCCCGTTCGTCACTTGGTGTCCAGGTCCCTCCGGCGAAAGCCCGTCAGCCCCAGCAGGATCAGTCCGGCGGCGACGACGGTCAGGGCGAGCAGCGGGGTCCAGCTCATCCCGGCGGCCGGGAGCTGGGGCACATGGCCGAAGGGCGACAGGTTCTTCATCCAGTCCGGGAGCTGGAGGATCGGCCCCAGGTACCCGACGAGGAACGCGTACACGGGCACGGTCCAGGCCGCCGCCCCCGCACGCGGGAACCAGCCGAAGAGCAGGACGGCCACGCCGACGGTCACCCACAGCGCCGGGGCGTACGCGGCGGCGGCTCCGACGAGTTCGGGAACCAGGCCCGCGTCCCCTGTCGACGCCGCGCCCGAGAGGCCGAAGCCCAGCCCGGCGAGGACCAGCAGCGCGGTGCCGCCGGCCAGTGCGACGGCGACATGGCTCCCGAGCCAGCGGTTCCGGGAGAGGCCGGTGGCCAGGAGCGGTTCGGCGCGGCCGGCGTTCTCCTCGGCCCGCGGTCGCAGCGCGGCCATCACCACGTACACGGCGGCGACGACCGCGACGACCACCATCACCATGGACGCGAACGACTCGGCCACGGTGCTGCCGCCGATCCTCTCCAGCGCCTCCTGGACCTGGTCGATGTCCTTCACCAGGTCGGCGGCCTCGCCGAGGATCGAGCCGTACATGACGCCCATCAGGCACAGCCCGGCGCCGAAGCCCAGCATGGTCGCCCGGTGCAGGCGCAGGGCGAAGCCGAGGGGCCGGGTGAGTGCGTCGGACGCCGTACGCCGGCCGAGCCGCGCGGAGCGCAGGCCCGCGCCGACGTCGCGCCGGGTGCTCAGCGCGAAGCCGTACGCCGCGGTCAGCGCGGCGAGGACCAGGCAGAGGGCCGGCGGCCACCACCGGTTGTCGACGAAGACGTAGGTGCGCTGGATCCAGCCGATCGGGCTCAGCCAGGACAGTGCGTCGTTGCCCACGTCGCCGGAGGCCCGCAGCACATAGGCGATGCCGATCGCCGCGAGCGCCATGCCCGAGGCGCCCCGGGTGTGCGCCGTGATCTGCGCGGTGACGGCGGCGACCCCGGCGAGGACGAGCCCGATGGCGGCGTGCGTGAGGCCGTACAACAGGGCCCCGTCCGGACCGATTCCGTCGATGCCCATCGCGGTGAGCCCCAGGGCCAGCAGCAGGGCGAGCGCGAGGTTGGCGACGGCGGCGACCGCCAGCGCGGAGGCGAGTTGCGCGTGGTGTCCGACGACGGTGGAGCGGACCAGTTCGGCGCGGCCGGTCTCCTCCTCGTCACGGGTGTGCCGGGTGACGATCAGGACGCTCATCAGGCCGACGAGGATCGCCGTGAAGCCGAGCAGTTGGTGACCCAGCATCGCCCCGACGGTGTAGTCGGACAGATAGTGACGAGGGCCGGTCATGGCGAGTGCGGCCGGGCTGTCCATGGAGCTGACGGCCGCCGCGCGTTCTTCGGGGGTGGAGTACAGCGTCTTGTACTGGGCCGCCGTGACCAGCGTGCCCAGGGTGAGGGCGAGCAGCCATACGGACACGCGGACGCGGTCCCGGCGCAGGCCGAACCTGAGGAGGGTCCCGGTGCCGGTGAAGGCGTCGGGAACGATCCCGGCGGGCGCGGACCTTCCGGAGGCGTCGAGCGGCGCGGGGGCGCTGGTCATCGGGCAGCGCCCCCGTTCGCGCCGGAGGAACCGGTGCCGCCCGCACCCGAGGAGCCGTTGTCGCCTTGTCCCGCACGGCCGTTGGACGCGAGTTCGTCGCCGTAATGACGCAGCATCAGCTCTTCGAGCGTCGGTGGATGGCTGGTCAGGCTCCGGATGCCGAACTCGCCGAGCCTGCGGATCGCGGCGTCGAGGTGTGCTCCGTCCACGGCGAAGTTCACCCTCCGGTCCGTCACCCGCAGTTCGTGAACTCCGGGCACGGCGTCGAGTCCGGTGGCCGGGCGCTCGGTCTCGGCCTCGACGTTCGTGCGCGTGAGGTGGCGCATCTCGCCGAGCGTTCCCGACTGCACGGTGCGGCCCTGGCGGACGATGCTGACGCGGTCGCAGAGCTTTTCCACCTGGGCCAGGATGTGGCTGGAGAGCAGCACGGTCCTCCCTGCGGCCTTCGCCTGAAGGATGACGTCCTGGAAGACCACTTCCATCAAGGGGTCGAGGCCCGCCGTGGGTTCGTCCAGGAGCAGCAGTTCGGCGTCGGAGGCGAGCGCGGCGACGATGGCGACCTTCTGCCGGTTGCCCTTGGAGTAGGCGCGGCCCTTCTTGACCGGATCGAGGTCGAACCGGTCGATGAGTTCGTCGCGCCGCCGCCGGTCGAGGCCGCCGCGCAGCTTCGCCAGCAGGTCGATGGCCTCTCCTCCGGTGAGGTTCGGCCACAGTTCCACGTCCCCGGGGACGTAGGCGAGCCGCCGGTGCAGCTCGACCGCGTCTCTCCACGGGTCCTTCCCGAGAAGTTGGACGGCGCCGGAGTCGGCGCGCAGCAGTCCGAGCAGGACCCGGATCGTCGTGGATTTACCCGCTCCGTTGGGTCCGAGGAAGCCATGGACCTCACCGGCTTCGACGGCGAGGTCGAGGCCGTCCAGGGCGTGCGTCCGACCGAACGACTTGTGCAGTCCGGCGACAGTGATTGCCTTCTTCATGTTCTGAACGTACGCTCTCTTCAGAAATATGTGAAGTTAAGAAAGCATATAAATCCTGGATAGACTGGCCGAGTGCGCGGGCTGCACACGGGGCGCGGGCGTCACACGGGCGTCAGGAACCACAGGGACCGGAGTCGGACATGGATGAGCGGCGGGAAGAGAGCCGCGCGGGCGGCAGTGACGACGACGCGGCCGCCTCCCGGTTCGTGGAGCGCTTCGCCGCCCAGCTGGTCCAGGCGGGTATGGCGCGCATGCCGGCCAGAGTCTTCGCCGCCCTGCTGTGCTCGGAGCGAGGCGCTCTCACCTCCGCCGAACTGAGCGAGCGGCTGAAGATCAGCCCGGCGGCCGTATCGGGAGCCGTCCGCTATCTCGCCCAGGTCAACATGGTCAGCCGCGAGCGGGAGCCGGGGTCCCGGCGTGAGCGCTACCGCGTACAGGGCGACCAGTGGTACAACGCGCTGCTGGAGCGGGACACCGTCCTGAAGAACTGGCAGGCCACCATGCGGGAGGGCGTGGACCACTTCGGCCTCGACACCCCGCAAGGACGCCGGATCAACAACACCCTGGAGTTCTTCCGGTTCCTGGAGAAGGAGCTCGGTTCACTGATGGAGCGCTGGGCCGCGCATCGGGCCGAACTCCTCGACGACTGAGAAAGCGCCCGCAGAAGCGGAAGTCACTGCCGTCCGCCGGGTGGGATCGGACGACGGCCCCCCGCCGGGCGCGGGACGGGCGGGGCCACGGTGACCGCCTCCACCCGGCCGACGGCGACGTTGACCGTGCCGTCGCAGCGCTCGACCCGGCCGGTGACGAGGACGGCGGGGGCGTCCAGGAGGGTGCGGTGGCAGCGGTCCCAGACGTGCGGGGCGAAGACGAGGTTGATCATGCCGGTCTCGTCCTCGATCGCGCCGAAGGCCACGCCGTGCGCGGTCGGGGGGCGTTGGAGGTACTTCGGCAGCCCGCCGATCCGGACCGGGGCCCTGTCGGGGAGGGTACGGGCGGTGGCCGTGGGGAGCGTGCCGAGGCGGTCCAGGTGGGGGCGGATGTGCTGGACGGGGTGGGCGGTGGCGCTGGCGCCGGTCGCGGTGATGTCGGCGGTGGTCTCCTCCGCGGTGGTCATGGAGGTGAGTTCGGGCGCGGTCGCGGGGGTGGCGAGTCCGGGGAGCGGGGGCTGGCGGGTGCGGCCGGGTGCGGTGCCGGCGCTCCACAGGGCGGTACGACGGTGCCCGCCCAGACCGTCGAACGCGCCCGCGGTGGCCAACTGCTCCAGGATCCGGGGCGGCAGGCGGGTGCGGGCGGCGAAGTCGTCCAGGTCCGCGAACGGCCGCTCCGTGCGGAGGCCGACGATCTCCTCGGCGGCCTGTTCACCGAGGCCGGTGACGCTGGTCAGGCCGCGGCGGATCGCCGGGCGCCCCGCGCCGGGCATCGGGCCGGGTGTCACCGCGGGTGTCACCCCGGGCATCGGACCGGGCATCGCGCCGGGTTCGAGGGTGGCGTGGACCTGGGAGGTCCGGACGGCGGGTCCGCGGACGGTGATGCCGTGGCGTTCCGCGTCGCCGATGAGGGTCTGGGTGTCGTAGAAGCCCATCGGCTGGTGCGCCATGATCGCCGCGATGAGCGCGGCGGGGTGGTGGTACTTGATCCAGGCGCTGGCGTAGATGAGCCCGGCCATCGACTGGGCGTGGGACTGCGGGAACCCGTAGTCGGAGAAGGCTTCGATCATCGAGGCGATCTTCTCGGCGGCGGCCGGGGGGATGCCGCGCCCCGCCATGCCGGTCAGCAGGCGGTCGCGCATCGCGGCGACCTTCTCCGGGGCGTGCTTGGCCGCCATCGCCTTCCTGAGCCGGTCGGCCTCACCAGGGCTGAACCCCGCGCAGTCGATCGCGAGTTGCATGGCCTGCTCCTGCCAGAGGGCGACGCCGAGGGTCGGCTCCAGCGCGGCCTTCGCGAGCGGGTGGGGGTACGTCACCGCCTCCTCGCCGCGCCGTCGGCGGAGCAGGGGGTGTTTGCTGCCGGCCTGGATGGGGCCGGGGCGGATGATGGACGCGGCGACGGCCAGGTCCTCGAACCTCGTCGGCCGCAGTTGGGGAAGGGTGGAGATCTGGGCACGGGACTCGACCTGGAAGACGCCGATGGTGTCCCCGTTCGCGATCATCCCGTAGACGTCCGGGTCGTCCTGGGGGATCGACGTGAGGTCGTAGCGGACGCCGTGGTACGCGTGGATGAGGTCGCAGGCGGTGTGGAGGGCGGACAGCATGCCGAGACCCAGCAGGTCGATCTTGACGAGTCCGGCGGCGGCGACGTCGTCCTTGTCGCCCTGGAGGACGCTGCGGCCCTCGGCGGTAGCCCACTCCACGGGCATGATCTCGCCGATGGGCTGCCGGGTGAGGACCATGCCGCCCGAGTGCACCCCGAGGTGCCTCGGGAGGGTGTGGAGCTGGGCGGCGAGGTCGCGGACGTCGTCGGGGAGGCCGGTGTCCGGGCCGGGTGGGGTGTGGTGGATGTGCCGGGTCATCTCCCGGGTCTGCGCTTCCGGGTAACCGAGGACGCGGGCGGCGTCGCGGACCGCGAGCCGCGGTCGGTAGGTGATCATGTTGGCGACCTGGGCGGCGTGCCGGCGGCCGTAGCGGGTGTAGACGTACTGGATGACTTCCTCGCGGCGCCCGGACTCCATGTCGAGGTCGATGTCCGGCGGGCCCGCCTTCTCCAGGGACAGGAACCGCTCGAAGAGCAGGCCGTGCCGGAGCGGGTCGACGGCGGTGATGCCGAGGACGTAGCAGATCACGCTGCTGGCGGCCGAGCCCCGGCCCTGGCACCAGATCCCCCGTTCGGCGGCGTGCCGGACGATGTCGTGGACGATCAGGAAGTAGCCCGCGAGCCCGAGTCCGGCGACGAGGTCCAGTTCGTGGTCGAGCTGCCGCCATGCCGCCCCGGCCCCCGGGTCGGCGCGGGGGCCGTAGCGGTCGGCGCAGGCGGCCTCGGCGCGGTCCCGCAGCCACGAGTCCTGCGTATGCCCTGCGGGCACGGCGAACTCCGGGAGTTCGGGGCGCAGTTCGCCGAGGTCGATCTCGCAGGCGCGGCCCAGGGCGACGGTGGCGTCCGCGACGCCGGGGTACCGCGACAGGAATGCCGCCCGCTCGGCCCGGGGGCGCAGATGAGCGGTCGGGGCAGCCATCAGATGTCCGGCGGCCCGGTCCAGGGTCTCGCGGCGGCGCAGCGCGGTGAGCGCCTGTGCCACGCGGGCCTGGCGGGGGGCCGCGTAGTGCACGGCGCCGGTGGCCACCACGGGAACCCCGACCCGGCGGGCGGCCACCCACATCGCGTCGGCGGCGACCGAGTCCTCCGGGAGCCGGTGGTCGACCAGTTCGGCGTGCGTGCCGCTCGTACCGAAGACGTCGGTCAGCCGGGCGAGCCGGAGGGCGACGGCGGCGACGTCGCACCGGTCCGTGCCCGGCGGCGGGCAGCCGGGCAGGACGGCCCAGTGCCCCGCGGCCGCCGCGCGGGCCACCGCGTCCAGGTCGTAGACCGGGGAGTTCTTCGACCCGGCGAGCTGCGCGGCGGAGATCACCGCCGACAGCAGCCGGAACCCCTCCACGGTGCGGGCGAGCACCACCGGCGTTCCCAGTACGGGGTCGCCGAGGGTGAGTTCGGCGCCGTGGACGGCGCCGATCCCGTGCTCGCGGGCGGCGGCGTGCAGGCGGCGCGCGGCGTGGAGGCCGTCCACGTCCGTCACCGCCAGCACGCCGATGCCGAGCCGGGCGGCCTCGGCGACCAGGTCCTCCGGACCGCTCGCCCCCCGGAGGAAGGAGAACGCGCTGTGCGCGTGCAGCTCGGCCCAGCCGTCCCCCTCCGCCGGGCGGTCGGCGGTGGGGAGGCGCAGGAGGTCACCCATAGTGGGCCTCCACCCACCACCGGCCCCGGTCGACGAGCAGCAGCCATGCGTGCCCGTCATCGGTGGTGACCTGCATCCGGGCGATCCGCCGGCCACCGTCCCGTGCCCACCACTGCTCCAGTACCGGCCACGGCCCGGCCCACCCGTTCACCCCGGCCGGGCGCCGCCCGTCGACCGAGAGGAACGCGGGCTCGGCCGACAGCTCCAGCCGGCCGGCCACGCCGATCAGCGCGCCGCCGGTCCCGGTCAGCCGGGCCGGACGCCGTACCGGATAGACCGCGGCCGGGTGCGGAGCGGGCAGCCGTCCCGGCCACGGACCGCCCGCGGCATCCGCACCGTCGTCGGGGACGTCGCCGACCGGAACGAGCCGGATCCGGTCGCCCGGCCCCCGGCCGCCGGTCTCGATGATCCGGGTGACCGCCCGGTGCCCGAGCACCGCCTGCACCCGGGCGGCGGCCCGCTCCACCTCCACCGGAGTGTCCCGCTCCCCGTCGAACGCGCCCTGCGAGCCGGTGTCCGGAGAGATCCCGTCGGGGCGCAGGGCCAGGCGGCGGATCCCCGGCTCCCCGCCGCCGGCGTCCAGCAGGCCCGTCTCGGACCAGGCGGCCAGCACCCCGCGTACGCGCTCGGCCACCGCCCGGGAGGACAGCCGCCCCTCGTGCCGGAAGATCCGGGTCAGCATCCGCCCGCCGGCCGTCTCGACCACGGCCTCCAGCCGCGCGCACACCACCCCTGCCGCCGCCAGGCGTTCGTGCAGCTCGTCCGCGAGCGCGACCGCCACGAACACGATCGCGTCCGCCCGCTCCTCGGCGGCCTCGAACAGCCGCTGCACCGTGTGGTCCTGGGCAGCGGTCCGTACGGACACCGGCCGGGCCGGGCCCCCGCGGGCGACGCGGTGGGCGCCGGTCCCCTCCGTGCCGAGCCGCTCCGCGACCCGGCCCGCCGGCAGCCGCGCGAAGTCCCCGACGGTACGGATGCCGAGCTGCTTCAGCAGTTCGGCCAGGCCGGGCACGCCCAGCACGCCCACCGGGTACGGGGACAGGAACGCGGCGTTCCCGTCCGCCGGGACGACCACTCCGTCGCCACGACGGGCCGCGAGCGCCGCCACGAAGGTGCTGTCGGCGATCCCGACGCGGGCGGGCAGCCCCAGTCCGGCGACGGTGCCGGCCAACCGTACGGACAGCTGCGGCTCGCCGCCCCAGTACCGCGCGGCCCCACGTGCCGGGGCCGCGAGCAGCCCGGGGCGGATCACCTCCAGCCGCGGTACCACCTCGGCTTCCACCCGGTGCACCACCTGCTCGAACATCCGCACCTCGGCGGCGAGGTCCCGCTCGACGACCCGCAGCCCGGGGCACCGGGCCTGCGCGGACCGCAGCCGCATGCGCCGCCTGACCCCGGCCGCCCGCGCGGAAGCGGAGCACGCCACCACCGCGCCCCGGTGCACCACCGCCACCGGCACACCGTCCTGCGCACCGCACGCCAGCACCGGGAAATCGGGCACCCAGACCACAACCACCCGCACGGAATCGGATGCCCCGGTCATCCGACGACGCGGAGGTCCGCCCGCGCCCCGCTCCGCACGGCCTCCGCCGCCCCCCGTTCCACCCTGCCCACCAGACCGTCCGGACCGGGCAGCCACAGCTCCGCGCTCCGCGGCGCGGCGGCCGCGCCGCGCCCGCCCGCCGTCACCGTCACCCGGCGGCCGCGCAACAGCCCGTGCCCCCGGCCCACCCCGGCCCAGCCCACCGGCACCACCCGGAGCTGTACGTCGGCCCCCGGCCACCGGCCCGCCGCCAGCAGCACCGCTCCGCTGCGCCGCATCACCGCCCGCAGCCGCCGCACCGCCCGCTCCGGCACCCGTACCGAGGCGCCGACGAGCACCACCGGCACCGACTCCAGCAGCACGGCGAGCACCTGGGCGGCGCGCGACCCGGGATCGCTCACCACCAAGCCGGTGGCCAGATCCAGACCCGCCTGCGCCGCAGCCAGCCCGCCCAGCTCGGGCACCCCCACCGCCGCCCATGCCACCGACTCCGCTGCCGCCAGAGCGGCCAGCGCCAGCAGCAGCGGCAGATCCCCGCCCGCACCTACCGCCGTACCAGGGCGAATACCTCCTCCCGGCAGCAGGCCGGAAAGCGGCGACGGCACCGCACCGGCTCCCGCGCCACGCTCCTCGACTACCTGCTGACCTGTCCACACCCTTCGATATTCGCTCGAACGTTCGAATAATTCAAGCCAGGCATATACGTGGTGGCGCCACCATCGTCCTGTCGCATTCGGGCGTCGGCCGTCACTGTCCCCTCCGGGTCGGCTCGACGCGCCCTAACGCGACTGCGCCCAGTCGTAGAGGCGGTGAGCGCTGTCACCGAAGCGGGTGGCGTAGAGCGTGGGGCTCTGCCCGCCCGCGAGTTCCTCGTCGGTGGTGGTGACGCCCACGACGGTGCCGGTGCCGGTGCGGGTATCGAAGCGGGCCAGGTGGGGACCACCGCTCGACCCGGATGACATGTCGCAGGTCTCACCCCACAGCAAGGGGGCCTTGGGGCCGGGGTGGCTCGTGCCCGCGCAGTGGATCATGCGGGATCCGACGTACTTGTCCCCGGGATCGTTGAGTCCGTGCTTCGGGTACCCGAAGGCATGGACGAACGCGTCCTCGACGGGTTTGCCGAACCCGATGCGCTGGCTTCCGGTGACGTCCGCGATCGGGTGCCCCCCGGCAGCGGGATGCATCACGAGGAGTCCCGTGTCGTAGCCGGCGGCAGCCAGATCCGACGATTTCATGGTGTCCGGGTCGGCGTCCCAGCGGGAAGAGGTGGCCATGGCCCTGACACTGAATCCGCCGAGCGGTTTCGTTCCGTTGCGATAGCCGGGCACGAAGTAGATGTTGCGGTTCCAGGTGTCGTCGGCGGAAGGCGACCCGACGCCTCTCAGGCAGTGTGCTGCCGTGATGACGGTACTGCGGTTGGCGCTGGTGACGACCGTCGCGGTGCAACTGCCGTCGTAGCCGTCGGAGAAGGTGAAGAACAGCCGGCCTACGTTCTTCTTCACCGCCCCGCCATGTGTCCACACGGCCCCGGAGTCCGGTGTGTTCACGGGAAGCGGCCGCGGGTCGTCCGGCGTGTTGTCGTCCTCGGGCACGGGGGTGATCTCGGGGATCAGAGCGCCTGCCAGCTTCATCCGCTCGGGGGTCCAGTAGGCGTTGATCCGGTCGCGCTCCTGTGCGGTCGTGGCGCCGGCGTGGGTGGTTGTGGTGTCCGGTCCCGCCGCGCTGCCGCTGGTGGACGACGGGTCGTGGGGCGCGGCGTCGGCGGCCGCGGGGGGCGTGACCAGCGCGAGGACGGCCGCCGATGCCGCGACGGTGACGCCGATCGCGTGCCGGAGGGTCCTGCGGGTGGTGTTCTGGTGACCGCATGAGCGGTAGGGAGGAGTTCGCATGCGCGGGACAGTAGCCATGCGATGTCAGAAAACGGTCAGAAGAGCATGAAGACGGTGTCCGCACGGCCGCGCCCGCCCACGGCCCGATGCCTCATCGCGCCGGAACGGCCGGAACAGCCGGAACGGCCGGAACAGCCAGAACGGCCGGAACAGCCAGAACGGCCGGAACAGCCGGAACGGCTGCGAGGCAACCCCACGGCCTGCGGATCGAAGTCCATCAGGATCGCGTGATCACGTTCCAGCCACGACTCGGACCACCATCCCCGTCCCGGACGGCGGCGGCCAGATCCCGTGAGCCGAGTACCGACCGCCCGGTCCGGGGTCCGGGGTCCGGGGTGCACTGCCCGGCCCGGGGCGCCGGGCGTCCACCGGCTGCCCGACCCCGACCCCGACCCCGGGCTGCCCGACCCCGGGCGCCGGGCGCCACCGCGGATCAGCCCCGGAGCGGCAGCAGCCGGGGTACGGCCCGTACGTAGACCACCATGCCGATCACCTCGACCAGGGTCTGGGTCACCACGACCACCGCGGCGACGGCCAGCGCGTCCGGCAGCGCCAGGGCGAGGGGCAGGACGACCAGGGAGTTGCGGGTCGCGCCGGTGAACACGATCGCCCTCCCGTCGCGGGCGGCCAGGCGGAACAGGCGGGCGACGCCGAGCCCGGCGAACGCCATCACGACGAGGAACGCGACGTAGAACGGCACGACACGGCCCACGTCCCCCAAATCGCCGGCGTCGCCGAGCTTCGGCACCTGGGAGGCGACCACGGTGAACAGAACGGCGGCCATCAGCGGCACCATGGCCGTGCCCATCGCGTCGGCGGCCCGCTGTCCGGCAGGGCGGCGTGCCGCCCATGCCTGGGTGAGCCAGGCCAGCGTGAGCGGGATGACGATCAGCACGCCGAACGCCTCGACGAACGGTCCTGCCTCCACCACGTCGGCCAGGTCCGGGCCCATGAACAGGAACAGGTAGACCGGCAGCAGCACCATCTGGGCGAGGAGCAGCAGCGGGGTGGCGGCGAGCAGGCGTTCGCTGCTGCCACCGGCGAGCCCGCTGAAGACGATCACGTAGTCGATGCACGGGGCCAGGAGGACCAGCAGTACGCCGAGGCGGACCGCTCGGTCGTCCGGGAGGAGGCCGAACATCGCGGCGACCACCAGCGGCACCACGACGAAGTTCACCACCAGCGTCGCGGCCAGGAACCGGCCCGCCCGCACCGAGCGGACCAGATCAGCGGCGGGTACGTGCAGGAACGTCACGTACAGCAGCGCGGCCAGCACCGGGTTGATCGCGTACTCCAGGCCCGGCCCCGCACCGGGTGCGGTCCGGCCGGCCAGGGCCCCGGCGGCCAGGGCCCCCACATAGACGGCGACCTGGTGGCGTTCCATGCCCGCGACCGGGCCGGACGGTGACGACAACGTACATACTCCTTGCGTTCGGTCACCGATGGTACGACCGGCTGTCCGGTGTCATCGGACTTCGACCGCGTGCAGCCGCCGGGCGGTCTGTCCGGTCCGACCGGACGGACCGGACAGACCGGCGAGGAAACGGGTCTCCTCGGCAATCGCGCCGCACCCGCCTGCGCCGTCATACGATCGGGCCAGTCACCCCACGCTCCGACGTGCCCCAGGGAAGACGCAGCTCGCGAAGCCCTCTGCCAGGCCCACCAGGAGGACAGACATGAAAATGCTGATCAACGTTCCCGAGACCGTGGTCGCCGATGCCCTGCGGGGCATCGCGGCCGCGCACCCCGAGCTGACCGTCGATGTGGAGAGCCGGGTCGTCGCCCGGCGGGACGCGCCCGTGGCGGGAAAGGTGGGTCTGGTCTCCGGGGGCGGTTCCGGGCATGAGCCACTGCACGCCGGGTTCGTCGGGCCCGGGATGCTGTCGGCGGCCTGTCCCGGGGAGGTGTTCACCTCCCCCGTGCCGGACCAGATGGTACGGGCGGCGGCGGCCGTCGACAGTGGGGCGGGGGTGCTGTTCGTCGTCAAGAACTACACCGGTGACGTGCTCAACTTCGAGATGGCCGCCGAACTCGCCGAGGACGAGGGGATCCAGGTCGCCCGGGTGGTGGTGGACGACGACGTGGCCGTGAGCGACAGTACGTTCACCGCCGGGCGGCGCGGTACGGGAGCGACGCTGTTCGTCGAGAAGATCGCCGGAGCTCTGGCGGACGAGGGCGCTCCGTTGGAGCGGGTGGCCGCGGTCGCGCGGCAGGTGAACGGGGCCTCGCGCAGTTTCGGGGTGGCGCTCGGCGCCGTCACCACTCCGGCCAAGGGCAGCCCCACCTTCGATCTGCCTTCCGGAGAGCTGGAGTTGGGCATCGGGATCCATGGCGAGCCGGGGCGTGAGCGGCGGCCGATGATGACGTCCGGGGAGATCGCCGACTTCGCCGTGAACGCGGTGCTGGAGGACCTGCGCCCCACCGGCCCGGTGCTGGCGCTGGTGAACGGCATGGGGGCGACACCGCTGCTGGAGCTGTACGGGTTCAACGCCGAGGTCCACCGGGTCCTGTCCGAGCGGGGCGTCCCGGTGGCTCGTACGCTCGTGGGGAACTACGTGACGTCGCTCGACATGGCAGGCTGCTCGGTGACGCTCTGCCAGGTCGACGAGGAGCTGCTGCGGCTGTGGGACGCCCCCGTGCGGACGGCCGCGCTCCGCTGGGGCTGCTGAGTCGCCCGGCAGGATCCCGTGACCGGGTACGCGACCCCGGTGCGGGCCGGCCGTACGGCCCGTGCCGCCGGGACGATCCGTTCCGGCGGCACCGAGGAACAGGAGATCATGTGCTCGACACCGACTTCTTCCGCCGCTGGATGACCGCTGTCGCGGCGTCCGTGGAACGCGAGGCGGACCATCTGACCGAGCTGGACTCGGCGATCGGGGACGCCGATCACGGCAGCAACCTCCAGCGCGGCTTCACAGCGGTGACGGCGGTGCTGGAGAAGGACGCGCCCGCCACTCCCGGCGCGGTGCTCACCCTGACCGGACGGCAGCTCATCTCCACGGTCGGCGGGGCGTCCGGCCCGCTGTACGGGACGTTGCTGCGTCGTACGGGCAAGGCTCTGGGGGACGACGACGAGGTGACGCGGGAGCAGTTCGCCCAGGCGTTCGCGGCGGGGGTCGCCGCGGTGGGACAGCTGGGAGGCGCCCAGGCCGGGGACAAGACGATGCTCGACGCGCTGCTGCCTGCGGCGGAGGCCCTCGCCACCTCGTTCGACGGCGCCGCGAACGCGGCCCGTGCGGGCGCTGTGGCGACGGTGCCGTTGCAGGCGCGCAAGGGCAGGGCCAGCTATCTCGGCGAGCGCAGCATCGGGCATCAGGACCCGGGCGCGACCTCGGCGGCACTGCTGGTCGAGGCCCTGGCGGCGACCGCGGCGGACGGAGCGGGCGCGTGAGCGGCGAGCGGCAGGTGGGCATCGTGCTGGTCTCCCACAGCGGTCCGGTCGCCGAGTCGGTCGCCGAGCTGGCCCGGGGCCTCGCCGCCGGAGGGGTGACCGCGCCGGTCGCCCCGGCCGGCGGGCTGCCGAACGGCGGGCTCGGGACGAGCGCGGAGCTGATCGGCCGGGCCGCCGCCTCGGTGGACCGGGGCGCGGGCGTAGCGGTCCTGGTGGATCTGGGGAGCGCGGTCCTCACCGTGAAGGCCATGCTCGCCGAGGGCGACGAACTGCCCGAGAACACCCGGCTCGTGGACGCGCCGTTCGTGGAGGGCGCGGTGGCCGCCGTGGTGACCGCCTCGGCGGGCGGCGACCTCGCGGCGGTGGAGGCGGCGGCCTCGGAGGCGTACGGCTACCGGAAGACGTAGCGCCCCGGTGCCGCCCCGCGTAGCGCCCCGCGTGCCGCCCCGCGTGGCGCTCCGTGCTTCTCCGCAGCAGACTTGACGCCATGTCGACCGGCGGGCGCAGTGCGGGGCTTCTTCTCTTCCGGGTCACGGACGTCGGGGGCGAACGGGATGTCGAGGTGCTGATCGGGCACATGGGCGGGCCGTTCTGGGCGAGGCGGGAAGCGGCCGCCTGGTCGGTGCCCAAGGGGGAGTACGGGCCTCAGGAAGGCGCGGAGGCGGCTGCCCGCCGGGAGTTCACGGAGGAGCTGGGGGTGCCGGTCCCACCGGGTGACTGGATCGCCCTGGGCGAGTCACGGCAGCGTGGCGGCAAGACGGTGACCGTATGGGCCCTGGAGGCGGAGCTGGACGTGGTGTCCGTCGTGCCGGGGACGTTCACGATGGAGTGGCCGCGCGGGTCCGGCGTGCGGCAGGAGTTCCCGGAGATGGACCGGTTCGCCTGGTGCACGCCGGAGCAGGCCGCCGAACGGCTGGTCGCCGGTCAGCGGGTGTTCGTCGAACGGCTGCGCGCCCGGGTACGCGGGACGGCGGCCTCCCCCGACGCGTAGGCCGGTGCCGCATCCGCCGGGCGGCCGTCATGGCGCGCGCAGCGGCTGGATCGCGACTGCGCGACTGCGGGCCGCGTCCTCGCGGGCGGGGGCGCAGACCGCGAGGGCGCGGCACGCACGCAGACCACAGGAGTGCGGCGCGCGCTCAGACCACAGGAGTGCGGCGCGCGCTCAGACCGTGAGGACGCGGCGCAGGGCGAGCGCGGCGACGTCGTCGCGCCGGACGCCGCCGGAGAAGTCCTCCAGATCGACGTGGAGCGCGTCGAGCAGTTCACGGGGCCCGTGCCCGGCCCAGGCCCCGACCCGCTCGTCCAGCGGGTAGAAGGCGCCGGTGGCGTCGCGGGCCTCGGTCACCCCGTCGGTGACGACGAGGAGCGTCGCGCCCTGCGGGAAGTCGAAGGACTCGGTCGTACGGGCCTCCCGGCTGAGTCCGGCGAGGCCGAGGGGGACGTACGTCCGGTGGAGCGTGACGGCCGAGGTCCGGCCCTCGTGCAGCAGGCGCGGCGGCAGGTGGCCGCAGTTCACGGCCTCCACCCGGCCGCCCTCGTCGAATCCGAGCACGAGCGCGGTCACGAAGCGTTCGGCCTCACCGGTCTGGGCGGAGAACACGTTGTGCCGGACGACGGCGTCCTCCAGCGCCTCCACCACGCCGGTGAGCGTGGTTTCGCGGATGGCCGCCTCGCGGAACGCGGCGATGGCCGCGAAGCCGGCGCCGATGGCCGCGAGCCCCTTGCCCTGGACGTCCCCGATGATCACCCGGGTCCCGTAGGGCGACTCGACGACCTCGTAGATGTCTCCGCCGACGAAGCGGTCCTCCTCGATCGGCTCGTAGAGCCCGTACGCGAAGACGTGGTCGGTCACGACGGGCAGCGGCCGCAGGATCTGGCGCTGCAGGATGACGGCGGCGGACCGCAGCCGCGCCATCTCGGTGGCGTGCCGGATGCGCGCCGCGCAGGCGGCGACCCCGAGGGCGCAGGCCAGTACGGCGAAGCCGATGCCGAAGACGAAGTCCCAGAAGGTGCCGTCCGCGCCGGCCCGGAAGCCGACGACGACCGTGGTGATCCCCACCGCGACCCAGATCGTCTGGCGGAGGCTGCAGTACACGGAGGCGAGCGCCGGGACGACCACGAGCAGCGGCACGACCCGCAGGTCGTTGCCCGTCGTGGCGTCGAGGAACACGACCAGCGCCGTCAGCAGCGCAAGACCGCAGGCCAGCACTCCGTTGCCGATCCGGCTCCGGGACACCGCCGCGATGCCCGCGTCCGGGCCGGGCGCGGCACCGCTCCGGTGCCGCGCCCCGCTCTGCTTCTGTGCCATGTCCAGCAACCTCATGGGCACGGCCTGTCCTCCCGCTGGTCTCTCGGCGCCGCCCGCGGTTTTCGGCCGGTCCCTTCCAGTTGACCGGGGCGCGGGCGTCCGCGCAGGAGGGCTTAGGGCCCCGAGCGGGTGCCGAAGGTCCCGCTCGGGACTTCCGGCCCGGGACCTCCGCCCCCTTGCCGGGGTGCCTCAGGTCCCGTCCTGCGAGTACAGGCGCCGGCCCGGCGGCGGACACCCGGGGCCGGGCCACCGGGACCGGGCCGCCGGGACCATGCCGGCCCGGTACCCGCTTCCGGCAGCCCGGTCAGCGCAGCGAGGGCCTGACGCTCCCGTCGGCCGGCGGGAGCGTGGCGGGGACGAGGGCGGAGAGGAATTCCGTACGCCGGCGGAGCCGGAAGCCGAGGGACTCGTAGAGCCGTACGGCTGCGGTAGGGGAGGCGGAAGCATGCAGGAACGGCGTCTCGCCGCGCTCTCGGATGCCGTGCGCGACCGCCAGGACCAGTCGGCTCGCCAGCCCCTGCCCCCGTACCGGCTCATCCGTGCAGACACCGCTGATCTCGGTCCACCCGGGCGGGTGCAGCCGCTCCCCCGCCATCGCCACCAGGGTGCCGCCCCGGCGGATGCCGAGATACGTGCCCAGCTCGACCGTGCGCGGCAGGAAGGGGCCGGGGCGGGTACGCGCCACCAGGTCCAGCATCTCCGGCACGTCCCGCGGGCCCAGTGGGACCGCCTCCGGGTCGGGTGCGGCGTCCACCGCCGCGTCGACCAGCTGGACGCCGTCGGCCCGGAAGACGATCTCCCATTCCGCCGGCGGCGGTGCCTGGAACGCGGCCAGGGCGACGGAGCCGCCCGGCCCGGCGAGCGCCGCGACATCCGCCCAGTCCTGGGCGTCCGGAGCGTCGGGGAGCGCGATCCAGGGGGTGACGTCGACGGGATAGCGCAGGATCCGCCCACGGCTCTCGGCGAAGTGGGCGTGCGGACCGGTGAGCGAGGACCGGGCGGGGTTGTCCAGCGGGTGGAGCCGGGATGGGGCGTCGGCCCGGGGCCGGGTGCCGTTCTGGGGCATGGTCTTCCTCGTTCCGTCCTTCGCGTCGCGCGGTTCCTCGACGGCGGGTGCTCGGCGCCGGGAGCGAGGCGCCCGCCAGGAACGGAAAGCCGGTGGACCCGGCAGGTATTCCGCGAGGAGAGCCCGTTTCATGACACCGCACCCAGTACCGCACTCAGTGCCGCACTCCATGGGGCGCGAACCGATGCACGGGCGTGCGCCCGCGTGGGCGAGCGGCGAAATCGACTCATCCGTAGGCCAATACGCGCCGGTCCGGTCCCAACGGCCGTCTGCCTGTGGCACCCTGGTGGCGACCGCCCCACCGGGCTCCCCCGTACCGGTGGGGCGGTTCTTTGCGTCCCCATGGCCGGCGTCTTCGCCCGCAGCCCTCAGATGACGGTAACTCAGAGCCGAACCAGGGACCGGGGAGCGCGAAGCGGGAGCGGGCAGTGACATGACCGTGCACCATGCGGCGGAGCCACCCGTCGGGGCAGCGGACAGCAGACAGCGGGCAGGGAGGGTGTTGTGGGGGGGGGGGGGGGGGGGGGGTGGGGGACCACCACCCCCCCCCCCCCCCGCGGGCACGCCCCCCGGGTGGTTGGTTTTTTAAAAAAGTAAGGAGTGGGTGGGGTGGAGAAGGAGCC
>NZ_JBIDBC010000013.1:0-137041 GCF_043202835.1 Streptomyces sp. NPDC048142 | reverse complement strand
CGGGTCCTTAGCTGGTTGGTCCGGCTCGCACGCTGTGTCCATTTTTCCCACTCCCCACCCCCCCCCCCCCCCCCCCACAACACCCTCCCTCTCCAGGGCTTACACCTGCCGATGTTGAGGTTTTCTCAACACATGGTTACGGTGGTTGCCATGCAGCAGGACGAGGTGGCCGCACGGGTCCGACAGGTGATCGACGCGGCGGGTGTGAGCGCGCGCGAGTTCGCGCGGCGGATCGTCATCGATCCGTCGAAGCTGTCCCGTTCCCTGAACGGGACACGTCGCTTCACCGCCGCCGAACTGGCCCGGATCGCGGACATCGGCGGCGTGGACGTCGGCCTGCTGATCGGTACGACGGCCGATACGACAGCCGGTACCTCGACGGCCGCTACCGCGACGGGCAGCGCGACTTCACTCCCTCGCCCGCCTTCGCCCTCACCCGAGGGCGGCAGACCCCTGCAGATCGTGCGCGAGACCGTCCGGCTCATCGCCGAGCGCGGGTTCCACGCCGTCCGGGTCGCGGACATCGCCGCGGCCTGCCACACCAGCACGGCGGCGATCCACTACCACTTCCCCGGCCGTGACGAGCTGCTCGAAGCGGCGGTCCGCTGGTGCATGGACGAGGACACCCGTCGCCGTGCCGACGCCACGGCCGGTACCCGCCACGCCGGGGACGAGCTGCGCCTGCTGATCGAACTCCAGACGCCCCGCACCGAACAGCAACGGCGGCAATGGTGCGTCTGGCTCGACCTGTGGGCCGAGGCCGCCCGGTCCACCACGGTCGGACGGCTCCACGTGGAGTACTACCGCCAGTGGCGGGGGACGGTCGCCGACGTGATCCGTCGCGGCGTCGAGCAGGGCGTGTTCCGTCCGGTCGACGTGGACAGCGCGGCCCTCGCCCTCACCGCGCTGATCGACGGACTGGCCTCCCAGGTCCTGGCCACCGAGCCCGGCCTCCCGGGCACCGGCGCTCAGTCCATGCACGACGTGCTGATCGCCCACGTGGACGCCTGCCTGACGGCGCCCGTGCCCAGCTGACGCCCGCACCCGCCCCGTACACCCGAAGAAGCCGCTCAACCCCGGACTCCCCGAACTCCCCGAACTCCCCGGACTCCCCCGGACTCCGCGAACTCCCCAACTCCCTGAACTCCCCGAGAGGAGACGTTTTCGTATGCCCGTGAACCAGGACGTCATCATCACCTGCGCGCTCACCGGAGCCGGCGACACCGTCGGCCGCAGCCCCCATGTCCCGGTGACGCCCGAGCAGATCGCCGCCTCCGCCGTCGAGGCCGCCGGCGCCGGGGCAGCCGTGGTCCACATCCATGTCCGCGAGCCGGAGACCGGCGCCCCCTCCCGCGATCCCCGCCTCTACCGCGAGGTCGTCGAACGTATCCGGGAGACCGGCACCGATGTGGTCATCAACCTGACCGCCGGGATGGGCGGGGACCTCGTCATCGATCCGGAGGCCCCGCTCCGCCGGCTGCCGGGCACCGACCTGGTCAGCGGTCTCGACCGGCTGCCGCACGTGGAGGACCTGCTGCCGGACATCTGCACCCTGGACTGCGGTTCGCTGAACTTCGGCGACGGCAGCAACCTCTACGTCTCCACCCCCGACATGCTGCGCACCGGCGCGAAGCGCATCCAGGAACTCGGGGTCCGGCCCGAGCTGGAGATCTTCGACACCGGGCAGCTGTGGTTCGCCAAACAGCTCCTCGCCGAGGGGCTGCTCGACGATCCCACGGTCTTCCAGCTCTGCATGGGCATTCCGTGGGGCGCGCCCGCCGACCCGGGCGTTCTCCAGTCGATGGTCAACATGCTTCCGCAGGGCGCCCAGTGGGCGAGCTTCGCGCTCGGCCGGATGCAGATGCCCTGGGTCGCCCAGTCGATCCTGCTCGGCGGACACGTCCGGGTCGGCCTGGAGGACAACCTCTATCTGGGCAAGGGTGTCAAGGCGACCAACGGCCAGCTGGTGGAGCGCGCCGTGCGGATCACCGAATCCCTGGGTTCCCGGGTCGCCACGCCCGACGAGGCGCGCGAGAAGCTCGGCCTGCGCCCGCGCGCCTGACCCCCACGCCTCACTCTGCCCCTCCCCTTCCTCGTACAGCTCCCTCCCCCCACCGCCTTTCTGGAGTGTCGCCCATGACTGTCACACCCTCTGCCGCCGCGACCGAGGGCCCCGCCGCCCCCTGCGCCCCCGAGGACGTACGCCGTGTCGCGTGCGTCGGGGCCGGGGTGATCGGCGGTGGCTGGGCGGCCCATTTCCTCGCCCGCGGTTACGACGTCACCGCCTGGGACCCGGCACCCGACGCAGCCGTCCGGCTGCGCCGGCTCATCGCGGCCGCCTGGCCCGCGCTGGAGCAGCTCGGCCTGGCCGACGGAGCGTCGCAGGACCGGCTGACCGTCACCGCGACCCTCGAAGAGGCCGTTGCCGACGCCCAGTTCGTCCAGGAGAGCGCCCCGGAGAAGCTGGACCTGAAGCGCGGCCTGCTGGCCCGGCTGGACGCCGCCACGCCCGCCGGTACGGTGATCGCCTCGTCCACCTCCGGCTACCCGATGACGGACATGCAGACGGAGGCCGCCGCCCCCGGGCGGCTCGTCGTCGGGCATCCCTTCAACCCGCCCTACCTCATCCCCCTGGTCGAGGTCGTCGGCGGTGAGCTGACCGCGCCCGCCTCGGTCGACTGGGCCTCGCGCTTCTACGCCGTCGCGGGCAAGTCCGTGATCACCATGGACCGCGAGGTGCCCGGCTTCATAGCCAACCGGCTCCAGGAGGCCCTGTGGCGCGAAGCCCTGCACATGGTCGCCGCCGGTGAGGCGACCGTACGGGAGATCGACGCGTCGATCACCGAGGGGCCGGGGCTCCGCTGGGCCGTGATGGGGCCGATGCTCACGTTCGCGCTCGCGGGCGGCGAGGGCGGGATGGCCCATATGCTCGACCACTTCGGCCCGTCGCTGAAGTCGCCCTGGACCCGGCTGGAGGCACCCGAACTGGACCGTGCGCTGTACGAGGCGGTGGTGGCCGGCTGCGAGGAAGCCGCGGACGGCCGGAGCATCGCCGATCTGGTCGCCGAGCGGGACCGGGGAGTCATCGACGTCCTGCGGGCCACGGGCCGCCTGCCCCGGTCCGCCGAGGAGGCGACCCGATGAGCGAGCACACCGAGGACACCCGCCGCACCGAGTACGCCACGGCGCTCCCTCTGGTCCACCGGACCGTGCGGCCCGAGTGGATCGACTACAACGGCCATATGAGCGAGGCGTTCTACGTCCTGGTCTTCGGGTACGCCACCGACGCGATGATGATCGAGACCGGTCTGCACGCAGGGTACCGGGAGAGCACCGGCTGCTCGCTCTACACCGTCGAGTCGCATCTGCGCTATCTCCGCGATGTGACCGAGGGCGCCCATCTCGCCGTCCGCACCCGTCTGTTGGGCGCGGACGCGAAGAAGGCGCGCTTCTGCCACGAGCTGTACGTGGTCGGCGCGCCGGACGGCGTACCGGAGCCGGAGGCCGCCCCCGTGGCCACGAGCGAGCTGCTGGCGCTCCATGTGGACCAACGGGCGGGCCGCACCGTACCGTTCCCGGATTCCGTACGGGAACGGCTGGCCGCGCTCGTCGAGCCGGCGCCCGAGTGGGCGGGCCGCTCGATCGCCGAGGTCCCAGCGGTCCGCTGAGCCGACCCCGACCCCGACCCCGGCCCCGACCCTGTCGTCGTCGCTCGCCGGGCGCCGGCCGTGCTGCCGACGCGGGCGCCAGGCCATTCGGGGCGCGCTTCGGGGCGCGCGCAGCCGGTGGCCACCGCACACATCGCCCAGGGCTGTCTGTCCGACGCGATGGTGCGGCACCCGGTGACGGTGACGGTGAGCTGAACACCGTCACGGTGCCGGGCGGGGTCGTTCGGCGGCCAGGGTCCACCGTTCTTGTGCGGGACCCGCACCCTCACCCGATTGGCCTAACGGCTTCCGGGGCGGCCCGGCGGCGTCGCACGAGGCCGGGGCCCCGCACCGGGCGTCCGGGGGCCGCTGTCGGGCCGGGCCGGCGGTTGCAGCGTCCATGTGGGTGAGGCGCGATGGAAGCCGGACGCGCCACCTCCGGTGGAGCCAACCACAGGGCGTGCCCGAGAGGAGGAATCGGTTATGGGAGCCGCTGACGGTTTCACGGATTCCGGAGAACTCGACGGTCTGACCGTGTACGACAACAACGGCGAGAAGGTCGGCAGTGTGGGCCGGGTGTACGTCGACGACGACACCGGCAAGCCCGACTGGGTCACGGTCAAGACCGGTCTGTTCGGCATGAAGGAGAGCTTCGTACCGCTCGCCGGGGCCCGTCGGGTGGGCTCCGACCTGCACGTCGCGCATCCGAAGGAGAGCGTCAAGGACGCGCCTCGGGTGGACGCGGACGCACACCTCTCCGTCGCCGAGGAGGAGGAGCTGTACCGGCACTACGGCCTGACCCGGAAGTCCGGCAATCTCGGCGAGAACAGGCCGTCCGGCATGGACGCGCCGACCGTCGCCGGGACCGGCACGATGGGCGCGGCCGGTGCTGCCGGCGCGGCGGGCGCAGCGGGAACGGCCCGTACGACCGGAACGGCCCCGGGCGCCGGGGCGACCGGGAAGACGACCACGGCGGGCACGAGCGCCGGGGCGGCCGGCGCGGGAGCGGCGGGAGCGGGCATGACAGGAGTGGGCAGCGGTACGGGCAGGCACCGCGACACGGACGCCTCCACCACGGCACGCCCGCTGGCGGGCGCAGGTGCGGGCATGTCCCGGGCTGCCGACATGAGCGGCCAGGAGGAGCTGATCCGCTCCGAGGAACAGCTGCACGTCGGCAAGGAGGAGTACGAGAGCGGCAAGGCGCGGCTGCACAAGTACGTGGTGACCGAGGAGGTCACCCGGACCGTGCCCGTGTCCCACGAAGAGGTGCGTGTGGTCCGCGAACCGCTCCAGCCCGGTGAGAAGACCATCGGGACCACGGACTTCGGCGAGCAGGACGTCGAGGTCACGCTGCACGCGGAGCGCGCCACCGTGCGCAAGGAGTCCGTGCCGGTGGAGCGGGTCCGGCTGGAGACCAACCGGGTCACCGAGCAGAAGGAAGTCTCCGCCGAGATCCGCAAGGAGAAGATCGACTACGCGGACGGCAAGGACCTGGGCACCGGCAAGGACGCCGGTGGTGAGTTCGGCCAGGGGCGACGCCGCTGACCCCCACCTCCTCAGGTGGCCACGGCCGCTCCCACGTCCTCGGCCGCCGGGCGGGCTCGCACGCCGAGTCCGCCCGGCGGGCTGTCCGGCGCCGCCCGCGCTCAACGGTGTACCGAGGGGCGCCCGCGCTCAGCGGCACACCGAAGGACGTCCGCGCTCAGCGGCGCGGCAGGAACCGTACCGAAGGGCGTCCGTCAGGACCGTCCGGGGTGACGACCGCCCGGACCCCGTAGACGTCCGCGATGAGTTCCCCGGTGATGACCTCCGCCGGGGTGCCGCCGGCGACGACCCGGCCGGCCTTCATCACGGTGATCCGGTCGCAGAACATCGCGGCGAGGTTGAGGTCGTGCAGCGCGACGACGCTGGTGACGGGGAGTTCGGCGACCAGGGCGAGCAGGTCCAGCTGGTGCTGGATGTCGAGGTGGTTCGTCGGTTCGTCCAGCAGGAGCTCACGGGGCTGCTGGGCCAGGGCGCGGGCGATCTGGACGCGTTGGCGTTCGCCCCCGGACAGAGTGTGCCAGGACTGCCCGGCGTGGTCCGTGAGGCCGGTGCGCCGCAGTGCCTCGGCGACGGCGTCCTCGTCGGTGCGGTCCGGCGCGGACCAGGCGCGCCGGTGCGGGATGCGGCCGAGGCGTACGACGTCCAGGACATTGAGGTCGACCTGGGTGACCGCGTGCTGGTCGACGACGGCGATCCGGCGGGCGACGGTACGGCGGCCGAGGCCGGCGATGGAGTCCCCGTCCAGGGTGACGACGCCGGCGTCCGGGGCCAGCAGGCCCGCGAGGACCCGCAGCAGGGTGGACTTGCCGGAGCCGTTGGGGCCGAGGAGCCCGACGGTGGAGCCGGGAGGCGGGGCGATGTCCACGCCGTCGAGGATGAGCCGGCCGCCCGCCGCCCGGTCGATCCGGTCGGCGCGCAGGCCTTCGGCGACGGCGTGCGGCGCAGGGCCCGTGACGTGCTCCTGGTACGGCGGAGATCCTGTGGCGTGCTCCGGGTGCGGCGCAGCGGCCGTGGCGTGCTCCTGGTGCGGCGCAGGGCTCATGACGTGCTCCGGGTGCGGTACAGGACGAGGACGAAGGCGGGTACGCCGATCAGCGCGGTGACGACGCCGACCGGCACCTCCTGCGGGTCCAGGACGGTCCGGGCGAGGGTGTCGACCCAGACCAGGAACACCGCCCCGGCGAGCGCGGTGACCGGGAGGAGCCGCCGGTGCCCGGAGCCGGTGAGGGCGCGGGCGGCGTGCGGCAGGACCAGGCCGACGAAGCCGATCGCGCCGGCCGCGCTGACCAGGGCGGCGGTCAGCAGGGCGGTGGTGCACAGCAGCACGATCCGGGTGCGGGCGACGTTCACGCCGAGGGCCGCGGCGGCGTCCTGCCCGAAGGCGAAGGCGTCGAGCGTACGGGCGTGGGCCAGGCAGACCACCAGGCAGCCGGCGAGGACGGCGGAGCAGAGGGCGACCTCGGTCCAGCCGACGCCGCTGAGCGAGCCGAGCAGCCAGAACAGCACCCCGCGGGTCTGCTCGGCGTCCGCGGAGGTCATCACGACGAAGGAGGTGAGGGCGGAGAAGAGCTGCATCGCGGCGACGCCGGAGAGGACGACCCGGTCGGTGCTGCCGCCGAGGGTGTGGCTGAGCAGCAGCACCAGGGCGAACGAGAGGAGCGCCCCGGCGAACGCCCCGGCCGACAGCGACACCGCTCCCCCGCCGACCCCGAGGACGACCACCACGACCGCCCCGGTCGAGGCTCCGGAGGAGACGCCGAGGACGAAGGGGTCGGCGAGGGGGTTGCGCAGCAGGGACTGCATCACCGTGCCGCACACCGCGAGGCCCGCGCCGCACACGGCGGCGAGGAGGGTGCGGGGCATGCGGAGGTTCCAGATGATGCCGTCCCGGATCGGGCTGAGGTCCGAAGCGCCGAACCCGAGGTGCGCGGCGACGGCGGACCAGACGTCGGGCACGGAGATCCGGGCGGGCCCGATGGTCACGGCGACCGCGACGGAGAGCAGCAGGAGCAGGACGCCGCCGGCCCAGAGCAGCACGGCGAGCGGGCCGCCGCTCCACACCGGGCCCGGCGGCACGGCGAGCGGAAGCACCGGCCGGTCCTCGGCGTCAGGCACCGACCGGCCCTCCGTCTCCCGCACCGGCCGGTTCCCGCCGTTCACCCCGCGAGCCCGAACTCGCGGAGTCCGGCCGCGACGCGCTCCAGGCCCTCGACGGTCCGGATGGTGGGGTTCATGGCCTGGCCGCTGAGCAGCACGTAGCGGCGGTTCTTGACGGCGTCCATCTTCTTCGTGACCGGGTTGGACTCCAGGAACTCGATCTTCTTCTCGGCGCTCTCGGCGGTCTGTATCGTGCGGCTCAGGTCGCCGATGACCAGGACGTCGGGGTTGCGGTCGGCGACGGTCTCCCAGCTGACCTGGGGCCATTCGTCGTGGGTGTCGTCGAAGACGTTCTTCGCGCCGAGTTCCTTGGTGATGACGCCGGGGGCGCCGCAACAGCCCGCGAGGTAGGGGGCCTTGGAGTCGGAGAACCAGTAGAGGAGAGAGGCGTCCGACGCGTCGATGCCGTCGGTGGCCTTGTCCACCCGCGCCCGGAGCTTCTTCACCAGGGCGTCACCGCGCTCGGGGACCCCGAACACCTCGGCCAGTTCACGGACTTCCGTGTAGACGCTGTCCATCGTCAGCGGCGCGGTACGGGCTCCGTCGCCGCCGCCGCTGTTGTCCTTGCCGGTGCAGTCGGCGGGCGAGATGTAGGTGGGGACGCCGAGCTTCTCGAACTGTTCGCGGGGGGCGACGCCGCCCTTGGCGAGGGTCGAGGCGAAGGAGGCGGAGACGAAGTCGGGCTCCTTGTCGAGGACCTTCTCCGAGGAGGGCCGGTTGTCCGATATCCGCTCGACTCCGGCGTTGGCCTTCTCCAGGCCCTTCATGACCGGGTCGCTCCAGGTGGCGGTGGCGGCCAGCCGGTCGGCGAGGCCCAGCGAGAGGAGGATCTCGGTCGAGCCCTGGTCGACGGAGACGGCCCGTTCGGGCGGGGCCTTCACGGTGACGGTGCGTCCGCAGTTCTTGAGCGTGAGCGGAAACCCGTCGGCTTGGCCGCCCTCGGCGGCCGTGGTGCTCCCGTCGCCGCCGCAGGCGGTCAGCAGGAGGAGTCCCGCCGCGAGCAGGGCGGCGGTACGTATCGGGGCGGGGGCGGCCGTGGACAGCACGAAGGACCTCTGTGTCTCTGGGCCCAGCCGCGGAGCCCGTCGTACGGTTCCCGTGCCCCGGTGCGGGGCGCGGGCGCCAGCAGGTCTTCGGACTCGGGTTCGTCCGGACGGGACGCCTTCCCGGAACACCTGGGTGCTCCAGTGGCCGTGGCCCCGCCCGTCGCCCTCACCGCTGCGCGTCAGTTCCGGGTTCGCACCGGATTCCCTGACCCCGTCGCTGGGGTTCGACTGGCCCCGGCAAGCTATCACGCGTCTTCGCGCGGATCGGGGCCGGTGCGGCGGCCGCTGTTCGCGGGCCGGTGCGGCGCGGGATCGGCCCGCCCGCACCGGCCCGGAGGATCCGCCGGGGCCACGGAGCCCGTACGTTGCGGAGCCCGAAGGTTTACGCGGCCCGAGAGCTGCGCGGCCCGAGGGCTACGGAGCCTGGAGGGCGATCACCGCGTTCTGGCCGCCGAAGCCGAAGGAGTGGCTGACGGCCCGCCGTACGGGCACCTCGCGCGGCAGCTTGGTGACGCAGTCGATGTCGAACCCGGGCGCGGGGGCGTCCAGGTTCGCGATCGGGGGGACGACCCCGTGCTGGAGCGTGAGGATCGTCAGGCCCACCTCGATGGCGCCGGCTGCCCCCATGCAGTGGCCCAGTACGCCCTTGGGGGCGGTGACGGGCGGCCGGTGCGGATAGGCCCGGCCGATGAGGGCGGCCTCGGTGGCGTCGTTGAGCGGGGTAGACGTCCCGTGCGCGTTGACGTGGTCGACGTCCTCGGCCTGCCAGCCCGCGTCGCGCAGCGCGGCGTCGACGGCCGCCCGTGCGACGTCCCCGGAGGGGTGGGGGCTGGTGGGGTGGTGGGCGTCGGTGGTGGCGCCGGTGCCCGCGATCAGCGCCCGGGGGGAGGCTCCTCTGGCACGGGCGTCCTCGGCCCGCTCCAGGACCATGACGGCCGCACCCTCGCCCATGACGATCCCGGCCCGGTCGGCGGCGAAGGGGCGGCAGAGGCGGGCGGGGTCGCCGTCCCGCAGTGCTGCCGCTCCGGAGCGGGCGAAGCCGGTCATGGCGACCGGGAACACGATCGACTCGGTGGCCCCGGCGATGGCGATGTCGCAGTGGCCCAGCGTCAGCATGTCCCGGGCCACCGACAGCGCGGTCACCCCGGACGAACAGGCCGTGCACGGGGCCAGGCTGGGTCCGGTGGCCTTCATCCGGATGGCGATCTCGGCCGCGGGCATGTTCGGGATGGTCAGCAGGATGCCCGAGGGCGAGGTGGCCTCCGGGCCGCGCCGCTCCAGGGCGACGGCCTGTTCGGTGAGTCCGGCGGATCCTCCGCTGCTGGTGCCGACCACGACGGCGACCCGGGCGCCGTCCCAGTGCTCCGGATCGAGCCCGGCGTCGGCGACCGCCTCCCGGGCGGCCAGCACGGCGAACTTGACGTACCGGCCCATCCGGAACGCGGTCCGGCCGCCGACCGCTTCGTCGAGGTCGATGCCGGAGACCGTGCAGGCGAAGTCGACGGCGCAGCCCCGCAGTTCGGGGACGGTGCGGGCGGGCGACTCCCCGGCGCACACGCCGTCCCAGGTGGTGGCGGTGGTGTGGCCGACCGGGGTGATCATGCCCAGCCCGGTGACGGCGATGGCGGGTCGCTTCATCGGGTGTTGCTCACCGGCACCGTGGCCTCGGCCGCCGCGCTGCCGACGGCCGCGTCGATGTACACGGAGATGTCGGCCAGCGTGGCGTCCTTGTAGAGCTTCTCCGAGTCGGCGTCGACGCCGAGGGTCTCCTTGATGATGACGGCGAACTCGGCGACCGCGAGGGAGTCCATCTCCAGGCTGTCCATGGTGGACTCCGGCAGGATCTCGGCGCCGGGCACCTTGAACGTCCCGGTCAGCACCTCGGTGATCTTGGGGTGGATGGTCTTCATGGTGATTCCTCTCATCGGCATCTCATCGGCTCGGCTCTTCCTGCGCGGCGGGTGGCCGAACGCAGCGACCCACCGCCCGAAGTAACTGGATGACGATCTTCCGGTTACGCCCTGGGGCGAACCGATTCGTCTACGCTCACCTGCGGCTTCTCGAACCATCGGGAGAGGATCGAGGTGGTTCCCCAGTACGCCAGCAGGACCCCGCGGGTGCTGAGCGCCGCCACCTTCTCGCGCAGCGGGCGCCTCCTGCTGCCGCAGACGGGCCGCCGGAACTCCGCCGCGCGGCCCCGGATTCCCGCCCTGCGGCCCCGGTGCCAGGCTCCCTCGGGGTCGTCGTAGACCTCCGCGTAGCCGGGTCCGGCGATCGGCCAGTCCGACATCAGGCGCTCGGGAAGCGCGAAGGACTCGACCAGGGCGGGGGTGTGGGCGGCCACGGTGGTGATCGCCTCCTCCAGCGTGGCGGGCAGAAAGGTGACCTGATCGGCGGTCAGCCGTCCGGAGGCGAGCAGGTCGCCGCTGTTGCGGGCGATCCACTGGAGCGCGAAGAGCCTGCGCAGCTCGGTCAGCCGTTCGCGCGCCTCGCCCTCGGGCAGGGAGGCGACGGCGTCGGCGTACGCCTCTTCGGCCTGCCGGTAGGCGTAGGCCTCGACGCCGCGCAGCGCGGCCGGGGAGGCGGCGTTCCAGCGGCCGAGCGGGTCGCCGGGCGGGGCGGCGCTCATCCGATCGCGGGCGCGGGCGAACCAGAGGCCCTCCACGGCCGCGATGAGCCTGCCGAGGAAGGCGGGATCGGCGAGATCGCCGGGGCCCTCGTCCGGGGCCGCTTCCCGGGCGGTGGCGCTGAACAGCATCTCGGCGGCGGCCTTGGCGTGCACGGCGAGGTTGTCGCCCTCGGCGGTGATCGCGCCCTCGATGCCGGTGAACAGCTCGGTCATGCCGTTGTTCTCCAGGAGCCCCTGGGCGCCGCACCGTTCGCGGCACTCGACGATGACGCCACGCGCCTGCCAGGTGATCCAGCCCTTGGCGACGGCCACCAGGCGCTCCGCCTCGTCCCGGTCGGCCTCCGGGGCGGACTCCCAGCGGTCCAGGGCCCTGCGGTGCAGCAGGCTCATCGCGTAGACGGCGGCCATCGCACCGGCCAGCGGCCCGTGGTGGGTGCGGTGCGCGTACACCGGGACCCGTTGCGCGGCGCGCGATCCGGAGATCATCCGGTGCCCGGCGTACCGGACGGCGATGGCCAGGGTGACCCGGGCGGAGCCGACCGCGCAGGCGCTCATGGAGAGCTTGCCGGGGGTGACCCGGCCGATGGAGGCGAGGAACCGCCGTCTGCGGTTGGGGACTTCGCTGCGGAAGGTCCCGTCGTCGCCGATCCGCCCCTGCTGTCCGGCGAGCAGCGCGTCGCGCGGGACGAAGCAGCGGTCGAAGGAGGTCAGACAGTGGTCGACCGGGGAGCCCATCCGGGCGGGCAGCCGCCGCACCCGGACGCCGGGCAGGGCCCGGTGGGCGTCGGTGAGCGGGGTGAGGAAGAGGAAGACGCCGTGGTCGGTGCCGTCGGCGAGCAGCCGGGCCGCCACCACACCGGACTTGGGGCCTCCGGCGGGGCTGGTGTTGGGCATGAACTTCTGCGCTCCGCCGTGCGGGGTGTGCAGGACGAAGCCGTCGCGTTCGCGGTCGTACGTCGCGGTCGTCTCGACGGCCGCCGCGTCATTGCCGTGCGCCACCTCCGTACAGAGGAAGGTGCCCACGCGCCGCAGGGCGAGGAAGTCCGACAAGTCGCGCCGGGTGCCCGTGTCGTGGTCGAGGAGGCTGCCGAGGAAGAGGTTGTAGTGGATGCCGGCCACGGTGGTCAGCGCCGGGTCGACGGGGCCGAGCCACTCGTGCAGGGCGGCCAGCGCCCGGGGGTCGGCGGCCAGCCTCGCGCCGCTGTCGAGCGCGTTGTTGAGGATGCGCAGCCGGTGGTAGGAGAGGGCGAGTCGTTCGTCGGGGGTGCCGCCACCGGGGCGGCGAAACGGTTCTGTTGTCAGCAGCCGCCGCCAGAAGCCGTGTTCCTGGCGGAAGTTCGGTCCGAAGAGCACTGCGGTGAGCAGGTCGTTCGTGGGCGGCGGGGCCGCGTCGTTCATGGTTACGGTCACAACCCAATAACGATCAAGGAACGGCGAGGACACCCCTCGCCGTCCCGAAACGCCCCCGTCTGTCAGGCGCGTTGGAAGGCGAGGGCGACATTGTGGCCGCCGAAGCCGAAGGAGTGGCTCAGCGCCGTCTCGACCCGCTGGTGACGGGGCTCCTTGGTCACGCAGTCGAGCGGGAAGGCGTCGGGGAGCGCGTCCAGGTTGGCGATCGGCGGAATGGCGGAACGTTCCAGCGTCAGGACGGTCGCCACCGCCTCGATCGCGCCCGCCGCCGCCAGGGTGTGCCCGACGACGCCCTTGGGCGCGGTCACCGGCGGCCGGTGCGGGAAGAGCCGGGAGATGAGGGTGGTCTCCATGGCGTCGTTGAGGGGCGTGGAGGTGCCGTGGGCGTTGATGTGGTCGACGTCGCCCGGTGTCCAGCCCGCCTGGTCGAGCGCCGCCTGGACCGCCCGCTGGGCGCCGTGCCCGTCGGGGGCCGGGGCGGTGGGGTGGTGGGCGTCCGTGCTGGAACCGGCCCCGGTGAGCAGGGCGCGTGGCCGGCGGCCCCGGGCGCGGGCGGCGGCCTCGCGCTCCAGGACGAGCATGGCGGCGCCCTCGCCGATGACGAAGCCGTCGCGGTCGGCGGCGAACGGGCGGGACGCGCCCGCCGGGTCGCCGGTGCGGGTGGACAGCGCGCCCATCCGGGCGAAGGCCGTGACCACCAACGGGGTCAGCACCGACTCCGCGCCGCCCGCCACCACCACGTCGCAGCCCCCGCCTAGCAGCAGGTCTCGGGCGACGGCGACGGCGGTGGCCCCGGAGGCGCAGGCCGTGGCGGGGGCGAGGCTCGGGCCGCCCGCCTTCAGCGCGATGGCGACCTCGCCCGCCGCCGCGTTGGGGATCATCATCGGGACGAGCAACGGGGAGACCGCCTCGGGTCCCGAGGCCGCCAGTCTGGCGGCGTTGTCGACGAGTACGGAGACGCCGCCGACGCCCACGCCGAGGACCACTCCGACCCGGCTGCCGTCCCACCGCGCCGGGTCGAGGCCGGCGTCGGCGACGGCCTGCCGGGCGGCCACCAGCGCCAGTTTCACGAACCGGGCCATCCGCCACACCGACCGGCCGCCGACCGCCGCGTCCAGGTCGATGCCGTCCACCGGGCAGGCGAAGTCGACCGGCAGACCGGCGAGTTCCTCGCACCGCCGGGCGGTGGAGTGCCCGGAGCACAGCCCCTCCCAGAAGCTGTGCTCGTCCGCCCCTGCGGGTGTCACGAGGCCGACCCCCGTCACCGCGATGGCGGTGCCGGCTCCGGCCTCGGTGCCCTGATCAGCGGGGAGCGACATGCTGTGTTCCTTCCGTAGAATCCGTGGAAATGGTCCCCGGGGTCCCCGGCCAGCGAAGTGCCGCCGAACCCCAGGTCAGTCCGCCCCCGAAGGCGGTGAGCAGCACCCGGTCGCCGGTGCGGAGGCGGCCTCGGTCCGCCGCGTCGGCCAGGGCCAGCGGGATGGAGGCGGCGCCGGTGTTGCCGACCCGGTCCAGATGGGTGACGCAGCGCTGCGGCGCGATGCCGACCCGGTCGGCGACGGCCCGCAGGATCCGGGCGTTGGCCTGGTGCGGCACGAAGCGGTCGACCTCGGCCGGGTCCCAGCCGACCCGGTCCAGGAGCGTCCGGCAGGAGCCCGTCATCCGCTCGACGGCGTGCTGGTAGACGGTGCCGCCCTGCATCCGGAAGAACGCGTCGCCCGGTTCCTGCGGCTTCCCGCCCGCCCGCGCGCGGGCCCCGCCGCCGGGGACGGTGATCAGTCCGTAGCCCGTGCCGTCGCTGCCCAGGTCGAACGCGAGCAGTTCCCCGGGGTCGCCGGAGTGCCCGGCCGCCACCAGGGCGGCGCCCGCCCCGTCGCCGAAGACGACGCCCGCCGAGCGGTCGGCCGGGTCGAGCCAGGTCGAGTAGACGTCGGCGCCGACCAGCAGGACCCGCTGGTAGAGGCCCGAGGCGACCAGCCCGTGGCAGACGGCGAGTCCGTAGACGAATCCGCTGCACACGGCGGCGATGTCCAGGGCCGGTACGGTGCCGAGCCCGAGCCGGGCCACGAGCGCGGGTGCGGTGCCCGGACAGAGGTGGTCGGGGGTGGCGGTGGCGAGGACCACCGCGTCCACCTCGCCCACCGCCGGGGCGCGGGCCAGCAGCCGGGAGGCCGCCTCGTAGGCGAGGTCCCCGGTGGCGATGCCCGGTCCGGCGCGGTGCCGGCTGCCGATGCCGGTGCGGCGGCGGATCCAGTCGTCGTCGACGTCCCAGTCCGCGGGGAGCCGTTCGTTGCCGACCGGTTCCCCCGGCACCCAGCCCGCCACGCTCTCCAGTACCGCCGTGCGCGCCGCCCCGGCCGGTAAGACGCCCGCCCGCGTGCCCGGCTCCGTACCGCTGTCGGCCGTCCGTCTCCTCGCCACCCGTTGCCCCGATCCCGTTGTCGTACTGCATCCGGTTGACGAACGGCGGAACGCCTCACGAGGGTGCGTTCGACTGAGCCGAACGGGTCATGACGTGACGTCAGTTGTGGGCGGGGCACCCCCCAGGGCCGCCCGGAGCTCGACCGGGCCGGGCGGGTTGGCCCCGGCCCGGGAGACGGTCACGGCGGCGGAGGCGACCGCGTGGCGCAGGACGTCGGCGACGGTGTCCCGGCCGACGGCGCGCAGCCGGTCACGGGCGTCCGGGCCGAGGAGTCCGTGCGCGGCAAGGGCGTGGAGGGTCCCGGACATGAACGCGTCGCCCGCGCCGACGGTGTCGGCGACGGTCACCGGCAGCGCTTCGACGACGGCCCGGCCGCCGGGGAACAGGGCGAACGCGCCCGCCCCGCCCCGGGTGACGAGGACGAGTGCGGGGCCGGCGGCGAGCCACCGCTCGGCGACCTGCTCCGGCTCCTCGTCCGGGTGCAGCCACCGCAGGTCCTCGTCGCTGGCCTTCACCACGTCGCTCAGGGCGACACAGCGTTCGACCCGGGCCAGGGCCCGGGTGCGCTCCCCCATCAACCCGGGCCGCACATTGGGGTCGTAGCTGACGGTCGCGCCGGCCCGCAGGGACTCCACGGCGGCCAGGACCGTCGCGGCCCCGGGTTCGACGACGGCCGCGATCGAGCCGGTGTGCACATGTCGCGGCGCCCGGTCGAGCGCCACCGGGCCCAGGGTCCAGCCGACCTCGAAGGTGTACGTGGCGCGCCCCTGGTCGTCCAGGGCGACGGCTGCCGACGGGGTGGGCCCGGTGGCGCCGTCGGTGCGGACCTCGACCCCGGCGGCGGCCAGATGGTCCCGGATGAGCCGCCCGTGGCCGTCCGGTCCGAGCTGGGTGAGCAGGGTGGTGTCGTGGCCCAGGCGCGCCAGGCCGTACGCGACGTTCGCGGGGCTGCCGCCCGGGTGGACCCGGTCGGCCTCGCCGGGCAGCCGGACGATGTCGGCGACGCATTCGCCGATGACCAGCGGATCAAGTCGGTCGGGCATGGGGGTGGGTCTCCTCGGGTGCCGTGTCGTGGAGGTGTGCGGCGGGGCCGGCCGTCGTCGGGACGGTCACCGGCTCCGATGTGGACGTGTTCCCCCGAAGGGGCTTGTCCCGGCCGCCCCGAGCCGGCCCGAGGACCGGCGGCAGGACATCCTGCGGGGCGGCCCGGCGGACCCAGAGCAGGGCTCCGGCCAGCACGGCCGTGGCGGCCAGCAACCAGGGCAGCGGGCCCGGCGGAAGGATGCCGGCGCCCAGTCCGGCGCCGGCGGCGACCAGTTGCAGGGAGAGCGACTGGACGGACAGGGCGGTGGCGCGGCCCGAGGCGTCGACCCGGCGGTGCAGCAGGTCGTTCTCGTTGGGGCCCGCGGCGCCGAGGCCCAGGTACACCAGCCCGAAGCCGGTGACGGCGACCGTCGTGGCGAGGGGGCTCATCGAGTGCGCGGTGAGGCCGAGCAGGGTCAGTCCCAGCGTCACCAGCCCGAGGCTCGCCAGCACCGCACGCTCGCTGCTGCCGGTCAACCGGGCGACGCGCGGGGCGAGTTGGCTGCCGATGGCGGAGCACAGGAATCCGGTGCAGGCGAGCCCGGCGAAGACCAGGGCCCCGGATTCGGCCGTTCCCATGAGGGCGGCGGCCCGGCCCGGGGTGAGGAGTTCGACGGCGGCGAGGGCGGCCCCGGCGGCGCTCGCGGTCAGCAGGACGCGCCGGATCAGGGCGTCCCGGGCGCCGAGCCGGAGCCCGGCGGCGACGGCGGCGGGCACCCCGCCCACCACCCCTCGTACACCGGTCCGGGGCCTGGGCGGTTCGGGCAGGGCGCTCAGCACGTAGAGCACGAAGACGACCTCGACCAGTGCGCCGAGCAGGGCGGGCACGGAGAGCGGGATCACGAGCCCGGCGGTCACGTCGGCCAGCCACTCCCCCACGCCGGGGGCGAGGCCGAGCAGCCAGGGCAGCCCGCCGCCGAGCAGGGTGCCGAGCGCGAGGGCGGCCGAGGTGGCGGAGCTGCCGCGCGCCAGACCCGTACGCAGATCGGCGTCGGGTCCGGCGTGGGCGTGGACGGTGTCGACGTACCAGGCCTCGGCGGGCCCGCTGGACAGAGCGCGGGCCAGACCCATCAGACCCATGCCGAGAGCGATGGCCCAGCCCGCGGCCCCGAGGCCGATGAGGGTGAAGGCGGCGAGGTTGAGCAGCCCGGCGACGGCCAGGACGGGACGTCGTCCGATGACGTCGGACAGGCCGCCGGTGGGCAGTTCCATCGCGGCGGCCGTGAGGGAGTGGACGGCGTAGAAACCGGCGACGGCGGCGAGTCCCATGCCCCGTTCGGTGAAGAGGAGCACCCCGGTCGCGATGGACATGCCGATGGGGAACCAGAAGAGGAACGAGACCGTGACGAACCGGCGGCGCGCGGTCGCGCCGTCCAGGCCGGGTGCCGGCGCAGGGGCCGCGAGGGCCGGGCAACCGGTCATGAGGCGTCTTCGGCAGCGGGGGCGTCCGGCCCTACGGCATCCGCCGCACCGGATCCGGCGGGGGCGTCCGCGTGGTCCTGATCGGCCGCCGGGTGGTCCGTACCGGCCACCGGCTCCGGGGCCAGCGGGAGCCCGGCGGTGAACAGCACGACCTGCTCGGCGCGGGGGTCCCCGGCGTCGCGGGCGGTCAGCTCGTCCGTCTTCGCCTGGAGAACCTCCCACAGCTCGGCGAGCGACTCAGGGGTCAGCCGGGGCATCGAGTCGCTGACGCCCGACGGCTCCTGCCACTCCTGACCCAGCCGGCCGCTCTCCAGGTCCGCCTCATGGCGGTCCAGCGACTGCTGGAGGTGCTCGATCTGACGGCGGCGCAGGACACTGAGGATCGTGCTGCCGCCGGGGCTGCGGTGCATCGCCTCGTTGCTCCACGAGGTCATGTCGTGCACGGACTTCCAGCGCCGTTCCCGGCCGTCCCGGTGGTCGGCCTCGGTGACGAACGCGTATTTGGCGAGCACCCGCAGGTGGTAGCTGGTGGAGGCCGAGGACTCCCCGGTCCTGACCGCGAGTTCGCTGGCGGTGGCCGGGCCGTGCTGCCGCAGCAGGCCGAGCAGCGTGAGGCGCAGGGGGTGGGTGAGGGCCTTGAGGGCGGCCCCGTCCTGCGCGGGATCGAGTACCCGACGGCTGTCTTCGCTGTCCATGACCGCAGCGTAGAACGGAAAGGGCACTTTCCCAAAGTATTTTTGCAGAATATTTTTTGGAAACCTGGACGGTGACGGAGCGGCGCCTGTCAGGAGTCGGCGGGAACCTCCCGCCGCGCCCGGAGGACCTCCATCACATCCCGGCACCAGTCGCGGTTGGCGCGTTCGAAGTCCCGCCCCCGGCGGCAGGTGAGATACGGGCCGACGTGTGCGCCGCGGAGCAGGAACTCCGCCTCGTCCAGGCCCCCGCGCATCCTGCGCAACTGCTCCTCGAACAGCGCGGCCTTGGCCTCGGCGAACGCGTACCGCTCGGTGAGCCGCTCGATCAGCACATCGGTGTCGAGATGGTCGGCGGCCTGGACCTGGACCAGCAGGTCCTCCCGGAGGAACGAGGGCTTGGCGGCGGTGGACGCGAAGCTCTCCAGCTCGGCCAGCCCCTCGCCGGTGACGCGGAACAGCCGCTTGTTGGGACGCGCCTCCTGGACGACCTCCCGCCCCGCGACCAGGCCCCCCTTCTCCAGCCTGGCCAGCTCCGCGTAGACCTGCTGCGGCAGGGCGTGCCAGAAGTTCGCGACGCCCACCGCGAACGCCTTCGTGACCTGATAGCCGCTCAGCTCCTCGTCGAGCAACGCCGCCAGCACCGCGTGGCGCAACGCCATCGGACCGCCCCCTCTCCGCCGCGTCCGGCCCGGCCCTGTCCGGGCCGATCCCGGTCCGGCCCTGTCCGGAACACCGGCCCTCATGATAGTCATGAAACTGACTAGTCACTTTCATGACTATGCAACGCGCCCCAGCGAGGGCGCACCTCATCGAGGAGGACCCATGACCACCGCAGTGGACCGCTTCCGCGCCGCCGTCGACAGCCGCGACCTCGACGCCCTGGACGATCTGTTCACCGAGGACATCCGGCTCTACAGCCCGGTGAAGTTCACCCCGTTCGAGGGCCGGCCGATGGTGCTGGGCCTCTTCGGCGTCCTGCTGCGCACCTTCGAGGACTTCCGGTACGTCGGTGAGTTCGCGGGCGCCTCGCAGACGAGCGCCGACGGGTCCGAGGCCCCGTCGGCGGTCCTGCTCTTCCGCGCCACGGTCGGCGGCAAGGAGATCCACGGCATCGACCTGCTGCACCTGGACGAGGACGGACGGATCAAGGAGTTCACCGTGATGGTCCGTCCGGCCTCCGCCGTCCAGGCGCTGGGCGAGGCGGTGCTCGCCGGCCTGGTCGCCGACGGCCTCGCCCCCGCCCCGTAACAACACCTCGTCACGGCGCCTCGCCACCGCACCCCGCGGCAGCGCTCCGGTTCAGCTCGCCCGCGCCGCCTCCAGGGCGTCCGCGACCAGCCCCAGGAACCGGGCGTGGTCGCGCGGCCCGTAGAGGGGCTCGGGGTTCCACGGGACGACGGGCGTCGGCACGCCCCCGCTCCCCCGCAGCTCTTCCAGTGGGGCGGCGTGGGCGCGGATGTCGGCCAGGATCACCTCGGGGCGCAGCGCGAAGGTGCCGGAGCGGTCGAGCGTGGACCAGTTGGCCCCCGGGCCTTCGGCCGGCTCCACGACCTGGACGCCCAGTTCGGTGAGTACGCGCAGCTCGGGCCACATCCCGGGGCGTGCGACATGCGCCTGGTCCGGGCCGCCCGGGGAGAGGGCGAGCACCCGGGGCGGGTCGGCGGACGTGGCGGCGGCGACGGAGCGCAGCCGCTCCCGGGCTGCGTCCAGGTCCCGGTCCGCGCCCGGCCGGTCCACAGCACCGAGCGAACGGGCCAGTTCGGCGAAGCGGTCACCGATCTCACCGAACGTACGGGCCTGGCTGACGTCGAGGACGACCACCGGGACCCGCTCCTCCAGGGGCTTGGCCGTTTCGGGGGCCAGCCCGTAGACATGACCGCCGCCGTAGCTGACGGCCACCACGAGGTCCGGCCCGGCGCCCAGCAGCCGCTCGACGTCCGGGGCGCCGCCCGCACCGACGTACTCGACCTCGTCCAGCGGCAGGGTCCCGGTCTTCGCCGGGTCGGGGTCCGGTCCGTCGTGGTCGGAGCCGAAGATCCCCACTGGCCGGATTCCGAGGTCCCACAGGGTCGCCCCGGCCTGAACATAGGCCAGCACCCGCTCCGGCGGCCGGGGTGCCGTCGACTGCTGACCCCGGTCGTCGGAAAACCGCCATTCGCTCTGTTCCGTCACGTCACACACGCCCCTCTGCCGCCGACTGCCGTTCCATTCGTGCGAGTTCGTACACGTGTACCTGCCCACCTCCTCGCCGCCACACCCCTCCGGCCAGGGAACAAACGGCCGTCAACGAGATTCGGCCACGATCGGCGATCCACATCACTGAGTGTTAGAAATGAGGCACCCTCAGCCATCGGGCAGCGCCCTGGGCCGGCCCCTTCCGGACGGAGTCAACTCCCCATGCGCGCGACCTTCCTGAAGGCAGCCCTGGCCGTCGGCATCGGCGCATCGCTCTGTGCGGGCCCGGTGGGCGCGCCGGCCGGGGGCACGGCACGTACGGCGCCGCAGTGCCCCGTGGTCGACGTGCTGGCCATCTACACGCCGAAGGCCGCGAAGCGGGTGGGCGGCGAGCACCGGGTGCCCGCCTCGGCCCAGCGGATCGCGACGCGGATGAACCGGTCCCTGGCGGCGGGCGGGCTCTGCGGCATCATCCGCGTCGTCCATCCGTACACGGCGACCGGTTACGAGGGCTCGGAGGAGTTCCGCGCCGCGCACGCCACCCTCAAGGACCATGCCGCGGGGCTCGGACGGCAGGCGCACGAACAGCGGGCGCGGTACGGCGCCGACCTGGTCACGCTCGTCGTGGACCGCCCGCAGCGGGGCGGCGGCACGGCGGACTACACGTCGGCGCTCGGCAGTTCCACGGACGAGTACGCCTACGCGGTCGTCGACGTCGACGGGATCGACCTGGATTCGGCGAGCCACGAGATCGGCCACAACCTGGGCCTCGCCCATGACCGCAGGACGCTGGCGGGCAACGCGGACGGCTCGATGAGCGTGAGCCGGAACCATCCGTACAACACCGGCTGGATCACCGAGGACGGCAAGCGCTACACGATCATGGCGTACCGCTCCGCGTGCGGGGACCACTGCCGGCGGATCAGCCGGTTCTCCAGTGCGACGCAGACCTGGCAGGGCCACCGGCTGGGCGACGCGGACAACGACGGCGTACGGGTGCTGCGCGAGACCATGCCGATCGTCGCCGGATACCGGGATTAGTACGGCGACTGCGCTTGAGGTGACGATGCGGCAGTCGCCGTACCGGAGCTGATCCGGCCGCCCGCCGAACGACGTCCCGCCGGTCAGGCACGCAGGCGCGTCACCCGGTGCCACGTCCCGCCGGCGCGCCACTCGTTGCCGCGCTGCCCATTACGGAAGCGCGTCACCCGTTACGGGGGCGCGCGCCGTCCAGCGTCAGGTCCACGATCCGGCGCGCGAGCCCCCTGTCCAGCGGCGCCCCGGTCAGCAGGACCCGGGCGAACAACGGCCCCGCCAGGGTCTCGGCCACCAGCCGGGGATCGGTGTCCGGGGCCAGTTCGCCGCGCTCGATCCCGCGCCGCACGATGTCCTCGCCGCGCTCCAGCCGGGCGTCCCAGTACGGGAGACGCCCCGCCTCGACGGTCGCCGCGTCGGGGGAGGCGCCGAGGTGGAGCAGGACCGCGCCCTGCGGCGAGGCGAGATAGTCCGAGACCGCCGACATCAGCTGGGTCAGGTCCTGGCGCACGTCCCCCGTGTCGGGCGCGGGCAACGCGTCGTCGGCGTGCGAGCCGAGGGCGTCGAGCAGCAGGTTCTCGCGGGTCTTCCACCGCCGGTACACGGAGGTCTCGTGCACCCCGGCCGACCTGGCGACCGCCGCGACCGTGGTGCCGGTGAGTCCTTCCGACGTGAGCAGGCCGACGGTGGCCGCCAGCACGGCCTGCCGCATGCGTTCGCCCCGGCGGCGCAGCGGCGCGGGGCTCTTCTCGGTGGTCACCCCCGAATCATATCGCAAGGCGACTTGCTTTACGGGCAGGCCGGGCTTACGTTTCAAAGCAAGGCGACTTGCGATAGGCCGCCGATCCGAACGTTAGGGACCCGCCATGGAACGCATGCGCGCCGCGCGTCTGCACCTCCCCAGCCGCACCCTCACCGTTGAGGAGGTGGACAGGCCCGTGCCCGGCCCCGGCGAGGTGCTGGTGAAGGTCGGTGCGGCGGGGGTGTGCCTCTCCGACGTGCACCTCATCGACGGAACCCTGAGCCCGATGTACCTGGAGGGGGACACGGTCACCCTGGGCCACGAGGTGGCCGGGACCGTGGCGGAGCCGGGGCCGGACGTCACCGGCTGGACGGCCGGTGCGCGGGTGGTCCTTCAAGCGGGCGAGGAGCGCCGGGGCCGGACGTACACCCGGGGCGTCGACTACGACGGCGGGTGGGCCGAGTACGCCCTCGCCACCGCCGCCACCCTCGTCGCCCTGCCCGACTCGCTGCCCTTCGAACAGGCGGCGATCATCCCGGACGCGGTCTCGACGCCATGGGCGGCGGTGACCGGCACCGGTGACGTGCGGGCGGCGGAGGCGGTGGGCGTCTGGGGTGCGGGCGGGCTCGGCGCGCACGCCGTGCAGCTGCTGCGGGCGGTGGGCGCGCACCCGGTCGTCGCAGTGGACCCCGCCCCGGCGGCCCGGCGGCGGGCCCTGGAATTCGGGGCCGACCTGGCGCTGGATCCCGGCGATCCGCTGTTCCGCGAGAAGGTGCTCGGGGCGACGGGCGGTGTGGGCCTGGAGGCGGCGTTCGACTTCGCCGGGGCCCCTCCGGTCCGCGAACAGGCGCTGACCACGCTGGCTCCGAAGGGGCGGCTGGTGCTGGTGGGGCTGACCGCCCAGCCGCTGACGGTCGCCCACGGCACCCTGTTCAGCTATCTCCAGCAACGGATCCTGGGCCACTACGGCTCGGAGGGACACCATGTGGCGCAGCTCGTCCGGCTCGCCGAGGGCGGCCGGCTGGACTTCTCCCGGTCGATCACCGATGTGCTGCCCCTGGCCGACGCGGCGTCGGCGGTGCGTCGGCTGGAGACCAGGGAGGGCGACCCGGTCCGGATCGTTCTGCGGCCGTGACGGACGCGTCCGTCACGGCCGTGCCGGGGCGCGGCTGCCGGTCCGGGGCGCGTACAGCGCGCATCCCGGACGCGGCGGGCCCGCGCGGCCCTCTCCTGCCATGCCGCGGCCGCAGCACACCTCGCCGCGGGCGAAGCGCACCCTTCCACGGCCGACGAGCCCCGCGGCCGCTCCTGGCGGTCAGCCGTTCACGGACGACCGTCATCAGCCGTTGGCGGCGCGATCAGTCGTTGACGGCCGTGATCAGTCGTTGACGGCCGTGAGCAGGACCACGGCGTCCTGGAGCGCCAGCAGCCCGTGCCGTTCCTGCGGGATCGGATGCAGGGTTCCGGCCGGAAGTTCGGCGTCTCCGGAGGCGGCGGTGAGGCGGACGCTGCCGCGCAGGACGAGGAGCGAGGCGGCGGGCGGCGCGTTGTGCTCGTCGAGTGCCGTCCCCTCGGTGAGCGCGATCACCGTCTGCCGCAAGGGTGGCTGCTGGAGCAGGAGGTGGGCGCTGCGGCCGTGCGCGGCGGCGCGGGCCGCAGTCAGGTGTTCCTCGGCGAGTGCGTTGAGGTCGTCCATGTGCCCACTGTGCCGCAGCCGTGGCGGCACCGCGATCCATGGGCCCAGTGGGGTGCGTTCGCGGTGGATCCCCGTACCACCGGATCCGGCTCGGTCAGCGGCTCGCCCGGAGGGACCGGTTCCCCCACGGATACCCGCGCGGAGCGGTTCGACGGTGGCCATGCCGGTCGCCGCGCCCGTCACGGCGGACGAGGCGGACGAGGCGGACGAGGCGGACGAGGTCACCTGATCGCTGCCGTCCGCGACGCCGGTGCGAAGGTCGGGCGCGGAGCCGGTCTGCTCGGTGGCGGGGCCGTCCACCGATCCGGCAGCGCCGGACGGCCGGACCGGGGAGCGGATTCCGCCGTGCGGTCACCGCTCCCCCGCCCCGTGGACGGGCTGCCGCCGGTCCGGCCGTCCGACGGATCGTCAGAGGCCTCCGGTGTACAGCAGCCGGTCGGGCGAGCCCTGGCCGAGGCCGGAGAGCACGTCCTCGGTGGCCGTGTACGTCAGCCACCGTGCGACGGCGGCGGGCGAGGCCCAGGGGTTCTCCTCCTTGTAGAGCGCGGCGACGCCCGCGACGTGCGGGCTGGCCATGGAGGTGCCGTTCAGCGAGACGGTGCCGCCGCCGAGGCGGGCGGAGACGATATCGACGCCGGGGGCGTACAGCGCCAGGCAGGAGCCCCAGTTGCTGAAGGAGGTCTCCCGGTCCTGCCGGTCGCTCGCCCCGACCGTGACCACGCCGTCCGCGGCGGCCGGGGAGACGTCACAGGCGTCCCGGTTGTCGTTGCCCGCGGCCACGACGGGCAGCACGCCCGCGTCGGCGACGGACTTCACCGCCGCGTCGACCGCGGTGGAGCGGGCGCCGCCGAGCGAGGCGTTCAGCACGGCGGGGGTCCCGCTGCGCGCGGCGTCCCTGGCGACCCAGTCGAATCCGGCGAGGACGCCGGCCCAGGTGCCCCGGCCCTGGCAGTTCATGACGCGTACGTTGACCAGCGAGGCGTCGGCAGCGACGCCCGAGGTCGCGCCGCCGACGGTGCCCGCGACGTGCGTGCCGTGTCCGTTGCAGTCCATGCCGCCGCGGCCGTCCCCGACAGCGTCGAACCCGTTCACGACCCGCCCGCCGAATTCGCTGTGCGCGGCGTCGATCCCGGTGTCCACGACGTACGCCTTCACGCCCTTGCCGGTGGCCGTGGTGGTGAAGGTGTCGTCCAGCGGCAGGGTGCGCTGGTCGATACGGTCGGTGCCCCAGCCGGCCGCGGGGGCCCGCAGCAGGTTCGCGGCGGTCGGCGCGGGGACGGTCACCTCGGCGTTCTCCTCGACGGCGAGGACGCCGGGGACGGCCCGTACCGCTTCGAGTTCGGCGGCGGTGAACGTGGCGGCGAAACCGTGCAGGACGTTCCCGTACGTGAACAACGGGCTGAGCCCGAACCCCCGCAGAAAGGTCTCCGGCGGGAGTTCGGGCTCCAGGGTGACGATGTACTGCCCGGGTACGGCCCGGGTGGACTGCTCCACCAGGACCCCTTCCGGTCCGCTGTCGGCCGAGGCCGGGGCGGGAGCGCCGATCAGAGGTGCAATCACCAGCAGGGCGGCCGTGGCCCATCGGGCGGGCAGGCGCATGCATTCTCCTCGGGTGGGGATCCGTTCACGGAGCGAGTGCATCCGCGAAGCGCGAACACCCGTTCCTTCGTCCCCGTCCGTCGGTCGCCTTAGCGGGTTCAGCCGGACAGCGCAACGCCTGCGGTCAGCTCCAGCTGGTCCAGGTCATGTTCGACGCCCGCCCGGAGGTCGTCGCTCGCCCAGCTGCCCACGGCGACCTCTGCGGTGATGCCGGGCCCGAAACCGGCGATGAGGCCCTGCGCGGATTCGGCGGCTCCGCCGTCGTCGAAGAGCCGTGCCAACGCGTCGAAGACGACGGAGCTGGCGATGTTGCCGCGTTCGGTGAGGGTGGCCCGGCTGTAGCGGAACATCTCGGGCGGCAGCTTCAGGAAGTGGCAGAGGTCGTCCAGGATGCGCGGCCCGCCCGCGTGGACGATGAAGAAGTCCATGTCCGGGACGGACCAGCCGTGCAGGTCGACCAGGTCCTGGAGGACCGGGGCGAGCATCTCCATGGTGCCCGGGACCCGCTTGTCCAGCTGGAAGTGGAACCCGGTGTCGCGCACCGCGTAGGAGATCCAGTCCTCGGTGTCGGGCACCAGGTGGGAGCCGTTGCGCTCCAGGCGCATGCCGGTGCCGCCCCGTCCCCGTACGACGGCCGCGGAGATGGCGTCCCCGAAGAGTCCGTTGGAGAGCAGCGAGCCGACCCCGATGTCGGTGGGCTGGTAGCACAGCGAGCAGAACTCGCAGGACACGATGAGGACGTTGGCCTCGGGGTAGGCCAGGCAGAAGTCGTGCGCGCGGTTGATCGCGGCGCCGCCCGCCGCGCAGCCGAGCTGCGCGATGGGCAGTTGGCGGGTCTCGGCTCCGAAACCCATGGTGTTGATGATCCACGCGGTCAGCGAGGGCATCATGAAGCCCGTGCAGGAGACGTAGACGATCAGGTCGATCTCGGACGGGTCGGTCTCGGCGTTGGCGAGGGCCGCCCGGACGACTTCGGGGACCCTGGCCTTGGCCTCGGCCTCGTACACCCGGTTACGGAGTTCGAATCCCGGGTGCTTCAGGGTCTCCTCGATGGGCTGCACGAGGTGCCGGGTCTGTACGCCGGTGTTCTGGATGAGCCGCAGGACGAGGTCGCGCTGTGGGTGCCCGGCGTGGGTCTCCCGGGCCAGGTCCAGGGTCTGCTGCATCGTGATGACGTGCTCGGGCACAGCGATGGCCGGTCGGCACAGGGTCGCCATGGGTTCTCCTCGTTCTCTGGAGCGGAGGCTCTCGTCACCATGTGACGGGCAGGGCGAGCGGGTAACGCCAGATGGACGTCGTGTTCCACGAGACGTCCGCGGGCGGCGCGTCCAGACGCAGGGCCGGGAAGCGGGTCAGCAGCGTGGAGACGGCCACTTCCAGTTCCATGGTGGCCAGCGGCGCGCCCAGACAGTGATGGGCGCCCCAGCCGAACGTCATATGGGGGATGGAGGGCCGGTCGGGATCCAGCTCGTCGGGGCGGTCGAACTTGGCGGCGTCCCGATTGGCCGTCAGATAGGACACGTGCACCACGTCACCGGCCTTGATGAGGACGCCGCCGAGCTCCACGTCCTCGGTGGCGATGCGCGGGATGCCGACGCCCTTGCGGAAGGGGATGTGGCGCAGCAGCTCCTCCAGGGTGCGGGGCAGCCGCTGCGGTTCGGCCTGGAGGGACCGCATGAGTTCCGGGTGGGTGAGCAGGGTGTAGGCGATGTTGCCGAGCTGGTAGGTCGTGGTGTCCTGGCCGGTGATGAGCAGGACCATCGCCATGACGGCCAGCTCGTCGTCGTCCAGCAGTTCGGCACCGTCCCGGGCCGTGGCCAGGGTGCTGATGAGGTCCTCGCCCGGGGCGCGGCGCCGCTCGGCGGTCAGTTCCTGGAAGTAGCCGCGCAGCTCCGCCTTGGCGCGTACCGCGTCCTGCTTGCCCGCGGCCCCGACGTTCATCATCGTCATGGCGTGGGCCCTGAGCCAGGGGCGGTCGGCCTCGGGGATGCCGAGCGCCTCGCAGATGGTGATCAGCGGCAGCGGCGAGGAGACCCGGGCGACGAAGTCGGCCGGAGAGCCCTCGTCCGCCATCTCGTCCAGCAGCCGGTCCACCACACGCTGGGTCCCGCCGCGCATCTGCTCGACGCGGCGCGGGGTGAAGCTCTTGGCGACCAGGCTGCGCAGCCGGCTGCTGGCGGGCGGGTCCATGAGATTGATGGACTCCGCCTGGACGATCGGCTCCGGGGTCATCCGGGGGAAGTCACGGCCGAGGACGGCGCTGCGGCTGAACCGCCGGTCGGTGGTGACCGTCCGGACGTCCTCGTAGCGGGTGACCAGCCATGCCTCGCCCTCTCCGTACGCCATACGGATGCGGGACACCGGCTCCTCGGTCAGCAACTGCCTGAGCTGGGGGTCGAACTCCAACTGCTGCGCGTAGTCGAACGGGCAGCTCCTTACGGTTTCCATGTTCTGCACCGAGGTGTTCTCCACCGACGTTCTCCCAATGACCGCTTCGAGGAATGGGGGCATGCCGGACCGGGAACCGGGACCAGACCTCCCCTCTGTGCCCCGTCACTCTACGGAACATGTCGGTGACACGCAGCAGTCAGCCGATCAGAGGGGCGCACGCCCCGGCGCGGAGGGGCTCCGGGCGAAGGACCTGGTGCGTTGCCCGTCCGCGTCGCGCCGGCGCAGGGCCGCCTCGACGGGCAGGCCGAGGCCCCGGGACAGGTCCGGGAGCGGCCCGCTCGCCCGCGTCAGCCGGTGAGCAGATCCGGGTTGCCCGCCAGTGCGGCGAGGCGGCCCTGCGGGTCCGGGACGAGCCGGCGTGCGGTCAGGTCGAGGACGCCGGCCACTCCAGTGATCTCCGCGGCCACCGTGCCGTCCTCCTTGATGATCTTCTGCTCCAGGGTGAACGTCTTGCCCGTGCCGTAGTCGAACCGGCAGGTGACCCGTACACGCTCACCGCCGCGCAGCTCGCGGCGGTATGTGACCGTCACCTCCAGCTGCACCGGGCCGATCCCGGCGGCCAGCAACTTCTCCTGGGGCAGTCCGGCGGCCCGCAGCAGCTCCCAGCGGGCGTGCTCCGCGTACTGGAGGTAGACGGCCTGGTTCAGGTGGCCCTGGGTGTCGAGCTCGTACCCGCGCACGGTCACGTCAACGGAGAAGGTCATGACTGTGCGAACACCTGCGCCCGGCCGCCCATTCCGGTGGACCGGGCCTGCCGGATGCCTCCACTGCACCACGGTCGCGCACGCAGACGTTTTCAACGACAGAAAGCAGGAGGAGACGGCCTCAGCCGAGGAACGGCGCGGCGGTCGCCACGAACCGGCCGGGGTCGTCGACCCACGGGTAGTGGCCCGCTCCGGACTGCACGACGAACTCGGCGCGCGGGAACAACTCCGCACACGCGGCCACTGCCGGAGGCGGACTGTTCAGGTCGAACTCACCGGCGAGCAGCAGGACAGGGCTCCCGAGACCGGCGAGCGCCATACGCGCGGCCGCCGGATCGAAGGCGCCTTCGGCCGCGAAGTGGGCGACGGCCTCGGCGTTGTCCGGCTGTCCGGCCGCGTGGTGCCGCCGAGCCTCGGCGTCCCAACGGCCGCAGAAGAAGGGGGCGACGGCCTCCCAGTCGCCGCCGGAGCCCTCGATGACCGCCTCCAGCGCGGCGAAGGCGGCCGGGAACCACGGCTCACCGCTGCGGCGCAGCGCGAGCGCACGACGCATCTCGCCGTCGATCTCCACACCCACCGCCCGCAGGCCGGGGCCGATCAGCGCGAGTCTGGCGACGCGTCGCGGGTGGCGGGCGGCGTACTGCACCGCGAGGTTCGCGCCGGCGGAGTGCGCCAGGACGTCCACCCGGTCGAGACCGAGGTGGGCGCGCAGGGCCTCGACGTCGTCCACCTGGCGGTCGCAGCGGTAGGAGGCGGCGTCTTCCGGGTGTGCGGAACGGCCCGTGCCGCGCGGGTCGAGGAGGATCAGCCGCCGGTGCGCGGCCAGGCCTCCGAGGTCGCCGAGGTAACCGGAGCCGGTCGGGCCTCCCGGCAGACAGATCAGGGGGTCGCCGTCTCCGGCCGTGCGATAGGCGAGCCGGGTTCCGTCAGGTGCGTGAAAAGTGGACACGCCGGCCACTCTGCACGCCGCGACGAAGGATTACAACCAGGTTATAAACCTCGTTCCGGTCAGGTATAACCGAGCTATGACAGACAAGGAAGGCCTGCGTCACCACTCCGGGTTCCTGACCGAGGAACAGGCCGGAAAACTGTTCGCCGGCATGAACGAGGTCATCCTCGCGGGCGAGGAGATGCGGCGACTGCGCAGCGAAATGATCACACTGTTCGCCGGCCTCGGCTGGACCCAGGAGACCATCGCCCGGCTCACCGGGATGAGCCAGCCCGCCGTGTCCAAGCAGGTGACGAAGAGTCGGCCCGGCAAGCCGGCGCCCCCGCCGGGTGTCGCTCTCGAACAGCACGACGCACCCTGGCTCGAAGGGCGGCTGTGGGGGCTGGCCGAGGAGATCTCCGAGACCCTCCACGACGACGCCCGCTGCACCCGGCTGGTCGACGCGCTCGGCCGGGGCCGGAAGCGGTTCACGCCGCAGAACGTCGACGCGCTGCGGCGGCTCGTCGAGCAGGACCTGACGGAGCATCGGGCGGACCTGCCCGGCAGCCATCGCGACGCGTACGACGTGATCAGCCGTGGGCTCGACGTTCCCACGGAAACAGCCGTCGCCGGATCGGCCCAGGTGCGCCGCACCCTGGCGCACCGCGTCCAGCGGGACCGGCTCGCGGGCGGCGGCCGCTGAGCCGCTCGCCGTTACCGCGCACACTCCCCCGGCCGGTTTCCATGAAATGCCGGCCGGCGGGTTCCGCCGGCCGATGGTCCAGCGTCCGGCCCGTAAGGTACGGGCCCGTGAGGCGGTGGGTGACGGGTAGCCGGTGGCGGGAAGGACCGGACCTCGCCACCGTGCCGCACCGACCCGCGAGCCCGGTCACCGGCACGAGCCTGATCACCGTGTCCGCGAGCGCGCGCCTCCGGCGGCGGGCGCCGATCGTTACGTATCGGTAGAATTCAGGCATGGGAGAGCGGCCTGCGACGCCGACTGCGCCCGAACTCGTTCTGGAGACCGATCTGAGCTCCACGGTGATGAGTCCGAGCCGGGACTACCATGTCGGGCGCGATCCCGGGAGCGACGTCGTCATCGACGACATCCGGGTCTCCTGGCACCACGCCGTCCTGCGGCCCGAGGCCGGGCACTGGACGATCGAGGACGAGGACAGCACCAACGGCACGTACACCGGTGGCCGGCGCATTCACGCCTCGGACGTCGGCGCGGGCAGCGAGATCCGCTTCGGCAGTGCGAGCGACGGACCTCGCGCGGTCCTGCTGGGCCGGGAGCCTCCCGCTCCCTCCGCCGGCCGGCCCTCGGCCGTGTCGATGCCCGCGGCGACCGGCACGTTCCGGCAGCCGACGACCGTACGTCCGCTGCCCGCGAAGACCGTGCGGATCGGCCGCGACCCGGGCAACGACCTCGTCATCGACGATCTGGTGGTCTCCCGCCACCACGCAGAACTGCGGGCCTCGGCCGACGGCACCTACGAGATCGTCGACCTCGGCAGCCACAACGGAACCTTCCTCAACGGTCAGCCGGTCGCCCGCGGCCCCGTGGGCGCCGGTGACATCCTCGGTATCGGTCACTCGGCGTTCTGCCTGGTCGGCGACGTACTCCAGGAGTTCGTGGACACCGGTGAGGTGTCGCTGGACGTCCAGGACCTGGAGGTGACGGTCGGCCGCGCGGGCAAGGACGGCAAGATCCTGCTGGACCGGGTCTCCTTCCCCGTCGGCGAGAAGTGCCTGCTCGGCGTGGTGGGGCCCAGTGGCGCGGGGAAGTCCACGCTGCTCAACGCGCTCACCGGACAGCGCCCCGCCGACAGGGGCACGGTGCTCTACGACGGCCGTGACCTCTACCGGGACTTCGCCGAACTGCGCCAGCGCATCGGTCTCGTCCCGCAGGACGACATCCTGCACTCCCAGCTGACCGTGCGTAAGGCCCTCGGCTACGCCGCCGAGCTCCGCTTCCCGCAGGACACCGCGCGGGCCGAGCGGCAGGCGCGGGTCGCCGAGGTGATCCAGGAACTCGGCCTCGAACAGCGCGCCGACCAGCCGATCCACTCGCTCTCGGGCGGTCAGCGCAAGCGGGTGAGCGTGGCCCTTGAGCTGCTGACGAAGCCCTCACTGCTCTTCCTGGACGAACCGACCTCGGGGCTCGACCCCGGTATGGACCGCTCGGTCATGCACATGCTGCGCGGGCTGGCCGACGACGGCCGTACCGTCATCGTCGTCACACACAGCGTACTGAGCCTGGAGGTCTGCGACCGGCTGCTCGTCCTCGCGCCCGGCGGGCGCATCGCCTACTACGGCCCCCCGGACGACGCCCTCGCCTTCTTCGGCTTCACGGAGTGGCCGGAGGCGTTCGAGGCCTTCGAGAACGACCGCGACCGCGACTGGGCGGTCACCTACGCCGGTTCCCCCTTCCACCGGCAGTACATCGTCAACGCCACGGCGCAGCCCCACCTGCCGTCGGCCGCGCCCGGAGCGCTGGTCGCGCCGCCGCCGAAGACCCGTAACTGGGGTGCGCAACTGCACACGCTCGTACGGCGGTACGCCGCCGCGCTGAGCGCCGACCGGACGTTCCTGATCATCATGATCGCGCTGCCCTTCGTCATGGGCGCCATGGCCCGTGCGCTGGCGGGCAGCCGCCTCACCCAGGAGACGGCGATGAACGCCCTGCTGATCCTGTGCGTGGGCGGGGTGCTGACCGGAGCGGCCAACGCGGTACGGGAGTTGGTCAAGGAACGGGTCATCTACCAGCGGGAACGCGCCGTCGGGCTCTCCAGATCCGCTTACCTGATGTCGAAGATCGTGGTGCTCGGAACCGTCACCGTCCTCCAGGCCGTGGTGCTGACCCTGGTGGGACTGGTGGGCGTCGATCTCAACGCACCAGGTGGCGAAGGGGTGTTCCTGCCGCCGCTCGTGGAGATCACGCTGGCCGTGGCCCTGTTGTCCTTCACCGCGATGATGCTCGGCCTCCTGGTCTCCGCGCTGGTGCGCAAGGAGGAGGTGACGATGCCGTTGCTCGTCCTCCTCGCCATCGTCCAGGTCGTCTTCTGCGGCGCGCTGCTCAAGCTGAACGGGGTTCCCGGGGTGGAGCAGCTGGCGTGGCTGGTGCCGTCGCGATGGGCGCTCGGGGCCATGGCCGGGACGATCGACCTGGCGCGGATCGTGCCGGGCGAGCTGACCTCCGATCCGCTCTTCGGGCACTCGGCGGGGGTCTGGCTGCTCAACATGGGCATGATGGCCCTCCTCTCGCTCGTCTTCGGGTACGTGGTCGTGAAACTGCTGAGGCGGCACGAGCCCGCGGTCATGCGGAAGTGAGGCGGTTCCATGGCGCCCCCGGATTTCCGTCCCACGCACGTGGTCCCGCCGGACGGGCTGCCTGCCTGGGAGTCCCCCGACGTCGCCCGGCCCACCGACCCGCTGGACGCCCTGCTCCCGGTGCAGGTGCGGGACCGGCGCGGGGACTGGGCGTACGTCGCCTGCTCCAACGGCTGGTCGGCCTGGGTCGACGGGCGGCGCCTCGTCTCCGTACCGCAGACGCCTCCGGCCGCCGGGGCGCCGCTCGCGCGCACGGCGGACCCCCGACCGTTGCTGGCCAGGGCGCAGGAGTCGCTGAGCCAGTACCGCCGCGCGGCGCAGGACCTGGCCGAGGGCCGTAGCGACGGGGAGGGCTTCCGGCGGCGGACGCGGGGGCTGCGGGTGGGGATGGTGGTGGACGGGGAGTCGATGTGGCTGTACGACGCCGAGCACGAGCGGTGGGTCTACTGCGACGGGACCCGGCTGAGTACGTACGCGGCGCAGGTGAGCCCGGGAGCGGCGGGCCCGGACCCGGACCCGGCAGAACCTGACCCGTCAGGACCGGCGTCAGCGGAGGCCGACGCCCCGAGGACCCCGGCGCCCCCGCGGATCATGGCCGGTGAGGGACCCGAGCCGACCCGTGTGGCACCGCCGGACGGCCCCGAACCCACCCGCGTCGTCACCCCGGACCCACACCACCCCAGCCCCGTCGCACCACCCGACGGCCCCGAACCCACCCGCGTCGTCACCGCCGACGGCCCCGAACCGACCCGGGCGATCACCGTCCCCGGGCCCGACGAACCGCCCGGTGGCGGGGCGTCGGGGGATGCGGGGCGGTGACGGCCGATGGCGCCACCGCCTCCACCGCCACCGCCTCCACCGCCACCTCCGTCGCACGACGCCGGGCTGCCCACCGGGCACGAGGACGATCTCGTCGGCAAGCAGATCGCGAGCTACCTCGTGGAGGCCGAGATCGGCCGCGGCGGCATGGCGGTCGTCTACCGCGCCAAGGACCTGCGGCTGGACCGGATCGTCGCGCTGAAGCTGCTCGCACCCGAGCTGGCCCGCAACGACACCTTCCGCCGGCGGTTCACGCACGAGTCGCGCGTGGCGGCCGCCATCGAGCACCCCCACATCGTGCCGGTGTTCGAAGCGGGCGAGACCGAGGGGCTGCTCTACATCGCCATGCGCTTCGTCGCGGGTGCCGATCTGCGCGTCCTGATCGACCGGCGCGGGCCGCTGGACCTCACGGCCGCCGTCCGGATCGCCGCGCAGGTCGCGTCCGCGCTCGACGCGGCGCATGACCACGATCTGGTGCACCGGGACGTGAAGCCCGGCAACATCCTGGTGGCGGCGGGCACCGACAGCGACCATCCGGAGCACGTGTATCTGACGGACTTCGGGCTGACGAAGAAGTCGCTGTCGCTGACCGGGTTCACCACGGTCGGCCAGTTCGTCGGCACCCTCGACTACGTGGCGCCGGAACAGATCTCCGGGCGGCCCGTGGACGGGCGGTGCGATGTGTACAGCCTCGCCTGTGTCGTCCAGGAGACCCTGACCGGTGCGCCGCCCTTTCAGCGGGACGACGACATGGCGCTCCTGTGGGCCCATCAGTACGACCCGCCCACCCCTGCGAGCGGGCTGCGGTCCGGGCTTCCCGCCGCCGTCGACGGCGTACTGGCGAAGGCGCTCGCCAAGTCGCCGGAGGACCGTTACGAGACCTGTCTGCGGTTCGTCGCCGCGCTGCGGGCCGCCGCTGCGGGCATCCGGCCCGGCGAGCACGCGCCGACCCGGGTGGACGCGCCCGCCGGCTCCTGGTCGGCTGCCCGCGAAGCTCCGCCCGCGCCGCCGCGCTGGGCCGCCCCGGTTTTCCCGGGCACCGGCTGAGCGGGCGGAAGAGGCCGGTTCAGGCGTCGGGCCCCGCGTCCGGGACCTCGCCACGCCGGTGCACCCGGGTGGCCGCGAGGCCGCCGAGGAAGCCGGTGACCAGGCCCCACAGCACGCCGAACCCGAGCGCCGTCCACAGCCTCGGGCGCAATGACACCTCCCCGCCGAGTCCGCCGCCGAGGTCCCCCAGGCCCAGGAGGGACAGTCCGTAGTGGGCGGAGATCCGGGCGGTGAGGCAGATGAACAGCGCGGTCAGGGTGAGCGCCACCGCCATATGGACCGCGTGCTGCCACGGCCGCGTCCGGGCGGGCGAGCGGGCCGCCATGAGGAACGCGGCGGCGAGCACCAGCACCGCGACGACGACCACGAGCCAGCGGACGCGCCCGTCCTGTTCGGCGAGGGTGCTCAGGTTCAGGGTGGAGAGGTCGGGGGTGCGCAGGACGGAGTCGAGCACCTGGGGCATGGGCAGCCCGAAGGGGCCGTCGACCTTGCCCTCCCAGGACGCGCCGAGGCCGAGGGTGAGCGCGAGCCAGACCAGGTTGGGCAGCCCGAGGAGGAGCACGGCAGCGGTTTCGGCGGGGTGCCCGCGCGTGATCATCACGACGAGACCGGCGACGCCGCCGAGCGCGACGCACGCGAGGAGCAGCGTCACCATGGCGAACGCCGCCGGGCGCACCGCTTCCTGGAAGCGCACCAGCCGGGCCGGAAGCGGGGCCCGGCGCGAGACGAGCAGGGCCAGCACGAGGACCCCGGCCAGCCACAGCAGCCCGAAGACCAGGGTGAGGGGGATCTCCGCCCGGAATCCGACCTCCAGGTCGTCGCCGATGAGGTCCCCGGCCCCGTCTCCGGTGAGATCGTCGGCCGAAAGGGGGAACGTGTGCCGGGCGATCAGCGAGAGCACGATCAGCGCGACGATCCACAGGGCGGCGACGCGGCCCGCCCAGCCGGCCAGTTCGCGGACTCCGGCGACGGCCCGGTGGTGCAGCGGACGGAGGAAGCCCCGGGCGACCAGGAGTGCGCCCACCAGGGTCACCGAGAGCGGCAGGACCGAGAGGTCGGCCTGCGCCCCTACGAGGGAACCCGTGTCACCGGAGAGCCCGACGGAGCCGCCGGCCGCCATCACCACCACCGCGGCGACGACGGCCGGGAAAGCGCCGCCGGGCAGCCCGGCCGCACCGGCGGCCCACAGGCCGAGCGCCGCGGTCACCACCATGGCCAGCACGCCGGTGAGGACCGCCAGGAGTGCGTCGCGCCAGCCGTGGGGGGCGCGCGCGCTGTTCTCGTCGTTACTCGCCCGGACGTTCACGCCCCCACGCTAAGCAGGGACCCGCTGCTCCGCTCCCCGGAGAACCGGTTCCTCCCTCCGCTTGCGGGAACTGCGGTGACGGGACAGACAATGAGACGAAATGCCCTGGATTGTCGACTGGTGGTCCTGGTAAGGAAACGGGACCGGGCAGGGACGTCCGGGGCGGGTACCGACATCGGGGAGCAGAGCCCGTGAGTGTCCAACCGCCGCCATCCGGCCGCCCCACAGGACCGCCGTCCGGCCCGCTGTCGGGCCCCTCGCAGACCGGCCCCACACCGCCCCCTCCGACGGTGTCCAGCCCGCCGCCCGGCGGCGGCGACCACGACGGACCGCACGGCTCCGGTGGCTCCGGCGGCTCGGGCGGCGGGGACGATTCGGGTGGTTCCGGGGCTTCCGGCGGCGGTCCCGGCGGCCCGGGAAGCGGCTCGGGCGCCGCCCCCGGTTCCGGGCCGGGTCGCCCCTGGTGGCGTTCGGTCCCCCGGATCGCGGCGGTCGCGACGGCTCTGGTCGCGGCGGTGGTGCTGGTCGTCGTCCTGACCCGGCCCGACGGCGGGTCGGAGGCGGGCGGCGAGGTCTTCCTCCAGGCGGCGGGCGACTCCGGGCCGGATCCGTTCACGGAGTCCACGGCCCGCGAGAGCGACCCCGGCCCCGCCACCACCGGCCCCTCCGTCACGCCGAGCGCGTCGAGAACCGGCACGCAGGTGACACGTGGGGTGGACGGCGCGGCCCCGGGTCTGTACGGGGGCACCCGCAAGGTCGCCAGTTGCGATGTGGAGCAGCAGGTCGAGGTGTTGCAGGCGTCCCCGGACAAGAACCGGGCCTTCGCCTCGGTCCAGGACATCGAACCGTCCGCCGTGCCCGGCTATCTGCGCGGGCTCACCCCCGTGACACTGCGCATGGACACCCGCGTCACCAACCACGGCTACCGGGACGGCGAGGCGAACGCCTACCAGGCGGTGCTCCAAGCGGGTACGGCCGTCCTCGTCGACGACCGGGGCGTGCCCCGGGTGCGCTGTGCCTGCGGGAACCCGCTGCTGCCGCCCGTCGCCCAGGAGGAGACCCCCCGTCAGACGGGCAAGGCGTGGCCCGGCTACCGGGCCTCCGACGTGGTCGTGGTGGAACCGTCGGAAAAGCCGGTGAAAGAGTTCGTGATGGTCGATCCGGAGAACGGCGACTGGTTCGAGCGGCCGGCCGGCGACACGGGCGACGGCGACAGGAAGACGGATCCGCCGAAGGACGCGTCCGCCTCCCCCTGCCCGCCCGGATCGGGCGACGACGGCGACCGTCCCTGCCCCTCGCCGACCGGGGCCACACCGCCGGAGCCCTCACCGGACGGCACGACGTCGCGGCCCGGTGACGATCCGGCGACCTCCGCGCCCCCGCCGGACGACCCGGCGACCTCGGAGCCCCCGCCCGACGACCCGGCGACCGAGCCCGCGCCGGAGGACCCGCCGGGGTCGCCCGACTCGCAGTCGGCCCCGCAGCAGCCCGCCCCGGACTCCCCGGGAACAGCGCCCGCCCCGGGCTCCCCGGAAACAGTGGGGCAGCCCTGAGAAGACCGGCCGGAACGGAAGGCCGCGGGAGAGCCCTGCGTGGCGTCGCCTCAGCCCACGGCGTCCGGCCGGCTCTCCATCGGCGTCCCCGCCCGCGTACCCGTACGCACTCCGGCGGCCGAGGCGGCCGAGTGGAGGGAGCGCAGGGCGACCAGCAGGAAGCCGATGTCGTCGAGGTAGACGGGGTCGGGCAGCAGGTCGACCGGTGACACGGTGTAGATGACGGCCGCCCAGACGAGCGCCTTGTCGCGCAGCGGGATCCCGGCGTCGACCAGCAGCTTCCTGGCCTTGAAGACGCGCACCAGCAGCACGGCGGCCAGGGCCAGCATGAGCAGCGCGGCCACGGCGCCGAGAACGAGCCAAACGGTGGTGTCCATGGTTCATCGTGTACCCACTCGCTCGCGGATGACGAACGAACGCGCGGCGGCGGTATCACCCGGCCGGGGTCCCGCGGTGCGGGCCGGGCCGTAGCACTCCGTCCGACCGCGGTCGCGACGCCTCACGGCGCGCCGCCCGCTCTCGGACCGACCGCCCCGGATGCCGGAGTGCGCGGGGGCCGTTACGCGTGCGGGGCGATCCGGGGGCGGTGCAGGGCGAGGAGCGCCTGATCGTCCTGGATCCGGCCGCCGGTGTGGCGCCCGACGTCCTCGATCAGCAGGTGGAGGAGCTCCGCCGGGGTGACCGGGGCGCCGGCCGGCGCACGGTGGCGGACGAGGAAGGGCAGCCGGACCGACGCGTCGTAGAAGGTCCCGGACTCGTCGCGGGCCTCGGTGACCCCGTCCGTGTAGCAGATGAGGGTGGCGCCGGGCGGGAACGGGAACGTGTCGACCGGGGACGACCAGCTCCCCAGGGCGCCCATGCCGAGCGGGGGCGCCTCCTCGGACGGTTCGAGGACGGCGGCCCGGCCCTCGGCGTCCAGCAGCACCGGCGGCGGATGCCCCCGGTTGACAACCCGTACGGCGTCGAGGCCTTCGGCGAACTCCACGATCAGCGCGGTCGTGAACCCCTCGTCCTGCTCCTGGCCGCCGCGCCGGCCGCCCTCGCGCAGCAGGGCTCGCTCCAGTGCGGTCACCAGGCCGGGCAGGTCCTCCGCCTCGTCCGCCGCGTACCGGAACGCCCCCAGGTCCGCGCAGACCACGCTCACCGCGCCCAGGCCCTTGCCGCGCACGTCCCCGACCATCACGCGCACCCCGTGCGGGGTGTCCTGGACGACGTAGAGGTCGCCGCCGATCATGGCCTCGTTCTCGGCGGGCACGTACCGGGCGGCGATCCTGAGCTCGCCGAGGCGCGAGGGGGGCCTGGGCAGGACGGCGCTCTGGGCCACGGCGGCGATATGGCGGGCGCGCCGGGTCCGGGCGTCCCGGCCCTCCAGGGCGCGGTTGATGAGGACGGCCAGCACGGTTACGGCCAGAAGGGTGAGCTGGTTGGCGATGCCCCGATGCCAGCCGAAGGTGCCGTCGTACCGGGCGAGGGCCGCGTGGACCGCCATCGCGAGGACGCCGATCGCGATGATGCCGCGCAGGCTCAGCAGCGGCGCCGCGGCGACCGGGACGGCCATCAGCAGGGGCGCGGAGGTGACGTCCGCCGGGGTCACCAGATCGAGCACGACGGCCAGCACGACGACCCCCACCGGGATCAACTTGGCCCTGCGCAGCTGCACCACTCCCCCACGCTGTACGGCGCCGGGGCCCGCCGCATCCCGGCGGCGGCCGGACGCACCGCGCCGGGCCGGGTCACTCCGGAAGCGGGCTCCCGGGGCCGGGCGCGGCGGCGCACGCGGCGTCCAGCCGGATGCGGTGGGCCGTCACGGTCTCGGGGTCGTCGATGAGGTCGACCCGGACGCCCGGGGTCTCCAGCACCGCCTGGTCCCCGATCTCGGGTGCGGGCACCCGGAGGATGTGCAGGGGCGGTACGCCGGTCAGGGGATGCGGCGGGTGGTCCATGGGCACCACCTGGACGGTGATGTGCCGTTCCCTCATCGCCTCGGTCAGCGCGGCCCGCTGCTCGTCCATGGTCTCCCGGTCGCCGACCCGCGTGTGGAGGGCCGCTGCCGGGAGCAGGGCCCACAGGGCGGCCCCGCGCTCACGCATGCGGCGGCGGCGCTCCCCCAGCAGTTCGACGCGGCGCTCCCGGCGGGCGGGGCTGTCCTCGGGGTACTGCGTGCGGTGGAGCGCGGCGGCGTACGCGGGGGTGCGCAGCAGCTCGGGCACCAGCGCCGGGTGCCAGGTCCTTACGAGGCTCGCCGAGGATTCCACGCCGATGACGTCCTGCTGCCAGCTCTCCATCGCGTCCCGCCACCGGTGCCACCAGCCGGGCAGGTTCGCGGCTCCGAGCCCGGCCATGATGGGCTCGGCCACGGCTGGGGACACTCCGTAGCAGCGCAGCAGTTCGCCCACCTGCCGGGCGTCGAGTCCGGTCTCGGCGCGTTCGATGCGCCGGACGGTGGCGGGGTGGGCGTCCAGCGCCTCGGCCGCGGACCGCAGGCTGATCCCCGCGCGTTCCCGCAGTATGCGGAGGCGGACCGCGAGGACGCGGTGCTCCACGGTGGGACCTGAACGGGCTCGCATGCGCACAACCTTCCTCGTCGAACTTCCGGGGCGGAGCAGGACACACTCTGTCGCTTGCAAAGTATGCATTTTGCACCGAGAGTGCATACATGTCGGAAATAGTCAGTTGCGCGGAGCGTGCTCCCGATGACGGAGATGACGGAGGTACCCAAGGTGCCCGAGGCGCACACAGCTGGTGGGTTCCCCGATTGCCCGGGGGCGTTCCGGAAGCCCGTCACCGGGTCCAGGAGGCCATGCGGGCCTGGGGCGAACCGGCCGAACGGATCGAGGCGGCGGCCCTGATAGTGACCGAGCTGGTCACCAACGCCGTGCAGCACACCAGCACCCGGCGGGTCCGCTGCCGGCTCCTGCGCTCCGCGGACGGCGTGCGCATCTGCGTGTGGAACCGCGGCCGGGCCCGAATTCCGGCCCCGGCGACCCCGGGCGACTCGGCGGGCCTTCCCGTCGCCGGGCTCCCGGCCACGGGCGGCCACACGAACGGCGACGCGCTCGACCGCCTCACGGAGGACGGCAGGGGGCTTCTGCTCGTCGACGCGCTGGCGGCCCGCTGGGGCACCCGTGCCGCGCTGGCGGGCCGACTCGTGTGGGCCGATGTCTGAACTTCCCCGCGACCTCGACGGGTGACCGTCCGAGCCCCGGCCTCCGGGCCTTCCCCGCCACCTCGACAGGTGACCGTCCGAGCCCCGGGCTCCGGGCCTCCCCCGACGTCTCCGCGACCGACCGGCCTCCACCCCCTCCCAGCACTTCCCCCCGGCGTCCCCGCGCGATCAGGCGGGAGCGGTGCGGCACTCCGGGTGGCCCCAGCCGTTCGGGTTCTTCGCGATCGGCTCCTTGGCCGCGTACGGCTTGCCGCAGTGGCACCGGCCCGCGAAGCGCGCCGAGATCGTGCCGGTGGACCGCCCGCCCCCGGCGCTTGCCCCCTTGGCGCCGCCCGACGCCCCGGACGCTCCCTTACGCCCCTTCGTGGCCCGCGCGGGCGCGGGCACCGGCAGCTCCGTGGCGCCGTGCGCCGTACCGGCCGGGCGCTGGGACACGGCTGCCTCGTCGGCGGCCTGGTCGGCGAGCGCGTTGAGCGGGTCGCCGTCCACCTGGTGTGCGGGAACGTAGCGGAACGTCACCGAGCGGTCGGCCAGCAGGGCGTCGATGCGGGTGACCAGCTCACGGTTGGCGACGGGCTTGCCGCCGGAGGTCTTCCAGCCGTTGCGCTTCCAGCCCGGCAGCCACTTGGTCACGGCGTTCATGGCGTACTGCGAGTCCATCCGCACCTCGACACGCACCGCCGGATCGGTGGACTCCAGCAGCTCCGCCAGGGCGGTGAGCTCGGCGACGTTGTTCGTCGCGGTGCCCAGCGGACCGGCCTCCCAGCGCACCGGATTCTCCTGCGCGTCGGCGACGACCCACGCCCAGGCGGCCGGTCCGGGATTCCCCTTCGACGCCCCGTCACACGCGGCGATCATGCTCTCGTTCATCCCTCGATCATGCCAGCCCCGCATGACCGTTCCGACCGGCCGCACGATCACCGTCACCGGGGTGCGCCCGACGCGACCGGCCCGCCACACTTGACCTCAACCAAACATGAGGTCCTAGCGTTCACGTGACCCCGGGGGCCGCACGGCCGACGGGATCCGCAGGCCGTCAGCTATTCCGCAGGCCATCAGATTTCGGAGTGCCCCATGGACATGGAAGTCACGGCGTGGCATTCGCTGCACAGTGCGATGAACGCCCAGCAGGACCGCCGGCCCTTCTCCCGGAAGGCGTTGCGCCGCATCATGCTCTTCGCCCGGCCCCACCGGCGGCGGATCTACCGCTTCCTGCTGCTGAGCGTCCTGACCGCACTGCTCGCGGTGGCCACCCCGGTGCTGGCCGGGAAGGTCGTCGACGCGATCGTGAACGGGGCGGCGACCGGGAAGGTCACCCGGATCGCCCTGCTCATCGCGCTCATCGCCGTCGCCGAGGCCGGTCTCGGCCTGCTCACCCGCTGGCTGTCGTCGACGCTGGGCGAGAGCCTGATCCTGGACCTGCGGACCGCCGTCTTCGACCATGTGCAGAAGATGCCGGTGGCCTTCTTCACCCGGACCCGGACCGGCGCCCTGGTCAGCCGGCTCAACAATGACGTGATCGGCGCGCAGCGGGCCTTCAGCAACACGCTCTCCGGCGTCGTCTCCAACCTCGTCACGCTGTTGCTGACGCTCGCCGTGATGCTCACGATCTCCTGGCAGATCACGCTGCTCGCGCTGGTGCTGCTCCCGGTGTTCGTCGCGCCTGCCCGCCGGATGGGAGCCCGGATGGCCGGGCTCCAACGGGAGGCGGCCGACCACAACGCCGCGATGGGCACCCAGATGACCGAGCGGTTCTCCGCCCCCGGTGCGACGCTCGTCAAACTCTTCGGGCGCCCCTCCGACGAGTCGGCCGAGTTCGCCGCCCGCGCCGACCGGGTGCGCGACATCGGCATCCGTACGGCGATGGCCCAGTCGGCGTTCATCACCGCCCTCACCCTGGTCTCCGCCCTGGCGCTGGCCCTGGTCTACGGGCTCGGCGGCTTCTACGCCCTGCGCGGCAGCCTGGAGCCGGGGGCCGTCGTGGCGCTGGCGCTGCTGCTGACCCGGCTGTACGCCCCGCTCACCGCTCTCGCCGGGGCGCGGGTCGAGGTGATGAGCGCGCTCGTCAGCTTCGAGCGGGTCTTCGAGATCCTGGACCTGAAGCCGCTGATCGAACAGAAGCCGGACGCCCGCCCGGTGCCGGAGGGCCCGGTCTCCGTGGAGTTCGACCGGGTGTCCTTCGGCTACCCCTCCGCCGAGAAGGTCTCCCTCGCCTCGCTGGAGGAGGTCGCCACGCTCGACGACCGGGGCGGCACCCCGGTCCTGCACGAGGTCTCCTTCCGTGCCGAACCCGGCCAGATGATCGCCCTGGTGGGCTCCTCCGGCGCGGGCAAGTCGACGATCGCTCAGCTGCTGCCCCGGCTGTACGACGCGGACTCCGGAGCCGTACGGCTGAACGGTGTCGACGTACGCGACCTGAGCGCCGACTCGATCCGCGACACGCTCGGCATGGTCACCCAGGACGGGCACCTCTTCCACGACTCGGTGCGGGCCAACCTGCTGCTCGCCCGGCCCGACGCCTCCGAGGACGACGTCTGGGACGCCCTGCGCCGCTCCCGGCTCGACGGTCTGATCGCCTCGCTGCCCGACGGGCTCGACACGGTGGTGGGCGAGCGCGGCTACCGGCTCTCCGGCGGGGAGCGCCAGCGCCTCACCATCGCCCGGCTGCTGCTGGCCCGTCAGCGGGTCGTGATCCTCGACGAGGCGACCGCGCACCTCGACTCCACCTCGGAGGCCGCCGTCCAGGAGGCGCTGGCCGAGGCGCTGGCGGGCCGGACCGCCCTGGTGATCGCCCACCGGCTCTCGACCGTACGGGCGGCCGACCGGATCCTGGTCGTGGAAGGGGGCCGGGTCGTCGAGAACGGCACGCACACCGAGCTGCTGGCGGCCGGCGGGAGGTACGAGGAGCTGCACCGCACCCAGTTCGAGCGGCCTTCGCCGGACGGGGAGCGGCCGGTCCAGCCGGTCCGCTGACCCGCCGCCCCTGCCCACGCCGTCCGGCCGGACCTCACCGGCCGGGCGGCGTCAGCACGTGCCGTTGCGGGCGAGGGACGCCCGCTCGGCGGTCCGCAGCCGCCGCAGCGCGTGGCCGCCGCACCGGCGCCACTCCTTCGGCGACACCCGCGGACGGTGCCCGCCGTTGGTGACGAGCGCGTTCACCGACGTCATCGGGTCCGCCGCCATGGTCTTGGCCAGCAGCACGCCGACCACGAGCGGGAGCAGCGTGACGGCCAGGGCGGAACCGGCGGTCGTGACGTGCTGGATACGGGGGCGGCGCGGCGCTTCGGAGGTCATAGGGCCATCGAACTGCTGCCCGGGGGCCGGAACATCGGGGTACGTACTCAGGGGTGAGGGACCGGCATACTCAGGCGCTCGCGGGGGGACGCTCACAGCGGCCGGGTGCGCGGATCCCGGCGCCGGCCGCCGGAGCACGGAGGGATCGCCTCGATGGGTGACAGCCAGGAACTCGGTGACAGCGGGGAGACCCGTGGCAGCCACGGGCTTCCGGGCGCGGACGAGGGCCACGGGCGTCCGGCCGCGGCGGTGTTCGACGCACTGGGCGCGGAGTACGAACGGGCCTTCGCCGCTTCGGCCGCCCACCGGGAGTCGCTGGAGAGGCTGCTGGCGGATCTCGCCCCGGGGAGCCGGGTGCTGGACGTGGGCAGCGGGACGGGCCGGCCCACCGCGCAGACCCTGGCGGACGCGGGGCACCGGGTGCTGGGTGTCGACGTGTCGCCGGTGATGACCGCGCTCGCGGCCCGGCAGGTGCCGGGAGCCGAGTTCCGGTGCGCGGACATCCGCGATCTCCCCCTGTCCGAGGGCGAGTTCGACGCCGTCTGTGTGTACTTCTCGCTGCTCCAGATGGAGCGCGGCGAGCAGCGCGAGCTGCTGGGGCGGCTCGCCCGGTCGCTGCGGCCCGGCGGACTGCTGGTCGTCGCGACGGTGCCGTTGGACGTCAGGGACGTCGACGCGGTGTTCATGGGGCAGCCGGTCCGGGTCTCCAGCTTCGGCGCCGAGGAGTTCAGCGCTCTGACCGCGCGGGCGGGGATCGCCGTGGAGTGGGCGCACAGCTCGCTGTTCACTCCGGATCACCCGGCGGGCGCGCCGGAGCCGCACCTCTTCCTGCACGGCCGGCGCATCTGACGGAACAGCGTTACCTCGCGCCCCGCTCTGCCCATTGGCTATCACAAAGAACAAGCCGAATGAATGACAAGGATGGCGCATTCGCGTTCCTTCACGAGAAGGTAATGCGATAGCAAAGTCCTGGTCTATATGCTCAGCTGTAGTCGCATCCGCGAGGAGCGACCGGAGCGGGTCTCATGACGGCTGCCATCCGGCATACCGCCAGGTGAGAAAGCTCCCTCATTCCGAACATTCATACGGATACAAACAGCGCATTCGTCAATATGACCCGACCACACCGCTACCCGGCATCGCCGGATGCAGGAGGCAGGCCACCATGAAGTCCCTCGTAGACCACGCCCGGACATTCACCGAGCACGTCGCCGCGAACGCAAAGGATTTTGAACGTCTCGCGGAAGGCCAGACCCCCGAAGCACTCTTCGTCACGTGCTCGGATTCACGTGTCGTCCCCTCTCTGATCACCGGCGCCCGGCCGGGCCAGCTCTTCGAACTGCGCACCGCCGGCAACATCGTGCCGCGCTACCCCGCACAGGACCGGCCCACCGGCGAGGCCGCGACCATCGAGTACGCGCTGCGCAAGCTCCAGGTGCGCGACATCATCGTGTGCGGGCACTCCCACTGCGGCGCGGTGGGCGCCGTGTTCCGCGGCGAGGACCTCTCCGCCATGCCCGCCGTCCGCCACTGGCTGGAGCACTCCACGGACGGCAGGGATCCGGCGGCGGACCCCGGCGACCTCCCCGGGGCGATCCAGGCCCACGCCCTAGCCCAGCTCGACACCCTGCGGGGCTACCCCGCGGTACGCGAGCGACTCGCCGAGGGCACCCTCGGTCTGCACGCCTGGTACTACGAGGTGCACACCGGCTCCGTCAGCGTTCACCGGCCGGAGCGCGGGACCGAGTTCGCCCGCCTCTGACGGTTCCCCCCATCACCCTGACGTGCCCGACCCCCTCCGGGCACGACCGTACCCACAAGGGAATCCACCGTGATCTCCGCGAAGGAACTCAAGAACCCCCACGTCGTACGGCGTGACCTGCTGGCGTCACTCGTCGTCTTCCTCGTCGCGCTGCCGCTGTGCGTCGGCATCGCCGTCGCCTCCGGAGTGCCGGCCGAACTCGGCCTGGTCACCGGTATCGTCGGCGGCCTCGTCGTCGGCTTCCTCCCGGGCAGCAAGCTCCAGGTCAGCGGGCCCGCAGCCGGACTCACCGTGCTCGTCTACGAGGCGGTCAAGGAATTCGGCCTCAGCACGCTCGGCCCGATCGTGCTGGCCGCCGGGCTGCTCCAGGTGGTGCTGGGCCTGGCGCGCTTCGGCCGCTGGTTCCGCGCCATCTCCGTCTCCGTGGTGCAGGGCATGCTCGCCGGCATCGGCCTGATCATCGTGCTGGGCCAGGTGTACGCCATGGCCGACACCGAACAGCCGGGCAGCGGTCTCGCCAAGCTGGCCGGACTCCCCGGTCTCGCCGCCGAGATCGTCACGGACCAGGAGGCCCTGACCGCCTTCGGCCTCGGCGCCGGAACGGTCGCCGTGCTGCTGCTGTGGCCGAAGCTCCCCGCCGCCGTACGCCTCGTCCCGGCGCCCCTCGCCGCGGTCGCCCTGGCCACCGCCGTCGCCTCGCTGGCCGGCCTGCGGCCGGCGGTGGCCGACGTGAACGGACTGCTGCGGGCCATCGAGCTGCCCGGCGGGGCGGAGTTCGCCCGGCTCGCCGATGTGGCGGTCATCGGCACCGTCCTGGCCTTCGCCCTCATCGCCTCCGCCGAGAGCCTGTTCAGCGCGGCGGCCGTCGACCGGATGCACGACGGGCCCCGCACCGACTACGACAAGGAGCTGGTGGCCCAGGGCGTCGGCAACACCATCTGCGGGGCGCTCGGCGCGCTGCCGATGACCGCGGTCATCGTCCGCAGCGCCGCCAACGTCCACGCCGGGGCGACGACTTCACTGTCCCGGATCGCCCACGGCCTGTGGCTGCTGCTCTTCGCCGCGCTGCTGCCCGCCGCCGTCGGGATCATCCCGCTGGCCGCACTCGCCGGGATCCTCGTGCACGCCGGGTGCAAGCTGGTGCCCGCCAAGGAGTTCGGCCCGCTGTGGCGCGAACACCGGGGTGAGGCCGTGCTGCTGGCGGTCACCGCGACCGCCATCGTGGTGACCAACCTCTTCGAGGGGGTCGTGCTGGGTCTGCTGCTGGCCGTGGTGAAGTCGGCCTGGGAGACCTCGCACGTCCAGCTCACCACTCATGAACTCACCGGCGGCCGGGTCGTGGTCACCCTCACCGGGAACGCCACCTTCCTTCGACTGCCCCGCATCCTGGAACAGTTGGAGCAGCTCCCGCAGGACCAGCCCATGGAGCTGGACCTGACCGGACTGCGTCACCTCGACCACGCCTGCCGGGTCGCCCTGGAGAACTGGGCGCGTCGGCACAACAACGGGGAGATCGAGCCGGTGACGATCCGCCGGTAGCCGGGGACCCGGCAGCGAAGATCAGGCAGCGGAGGATCAACCACCGGAGATCAGGCACGGGTACGGGACGCCGAGCGCTTCACGTAAGCGCCCGGCGTCTCACCGAAGCGGCGCCCGCAGCTCCGGACCGCCGTTCCGATGCCGCCACGAACCCTTCGGATCGGACGGCCCGCGCGAGGAGTTCGGCGCGGCCCCGCCTCGGCGACTCGCCGTCGGGACGGCACGAGGCCGGGCAGGGGAAGGGGTCAGGATCAGGGGCTCCCCGGACGGCCGCCGAAGAGCAGGTCGTACCCGGGCGGCAGTTGGAGCAGGATACGCCGTGTCAGTTCCTCGCCCGCCGCTTCCGCGGCGACACTGAGAACGGCTCCGGCGTCCCATTGCGCGGTCTGTTCGCCGGCTCCTTCGATCCAGGCCGCGGTGGCGCGCACGAACCGTTCCGCCGAGAGCGGTTCGGCGGCCTGGAGCGGGTTGAGCAGGATCAGCGCCATGGTTTCGGGGAGCCGGGCGGCCAGTTCGGCTCGCTCCCTGCCGACCAGATGTGCACCGAGGAGGGCCAGGACGACGCGCGCGGCGCGTTCGGCCTCCGTGCGCGTCTCGTACTCTCCGCGCTCCCGGATCCGGTCCAGGAACGCCTCCCACCGCAGAGTCACCGCAGCCGCCTCCTCGGGTGGTGCGGGCGAGGGCCGGGACCGGAAGAGGAGAGTCGTCCCGGCCCTCACCGCCGTCGCGGGCGGACCTCGGTCAGCCCTTGATCTCCTTGCGCCGCGCACCGCCGCCGATGGCGATCTTGCGCGGCTTGGCGCGCTCGGCGATGGGGATGCGCAGGGTGAGCACACCGGCGTCGTAGTCGGCGTCGATGCGTTCGGTGTCGAGCGTGTCCGCGAGGGCGATCTGCCGGGAGAAGGCGCCGAGCGGACGCTCGGAGAGCTCCATCTGCACGTCGTCGGCGTTCACGGCCGGCCGGCGCTCGGCCCTGACGGTCAGCATGTTCCGCTCGACGTCGATGTCGATCGCGTCCGGCGAGACACCGGGAAGATCGAATGCCACCACGTACTCGTCGCCCTCCCGGTACGCGTCCATCGGCATCGCCGAAGGCCGCGACCAGGTACCGGGACGCAGGAGCTGATCGGTGATCCGGTCGAGTTCACGGAAGGGATCGGTACGCATCAGCATGGCGGAAACACCTCCAGTCGATCGGGCGGACAGCCCGCGCTTTTCACCTGACACCGTTGTAACATGTCATCCATCCGATGACAACTGAAGATGTCGCCGAAAGGATGACAGAATCTTCGCGCACCTCAAGGAGCCCTCGTGCCCTCACCAGCCCAGCCCGGTCCGGCCCGCAGGGCGGATCCGGCCGCCGTCTCCTCGCTCGCGGCCTCAGCGGCCCTCAAGGCCATCGACGAGGCGGTCCGCGGTGCGCACACCGACGCCGAGGACACCGCCGGCTCCGCGCCGGACACGGAGCGGGCCCAGGCCCTGGCCTCACTCCAGTTGTTGCGCGAGGTGCGGGAGCGGCTGGCGGGCTGGGAGACCGGGCTGGTCGAGGCGGCACGTGCGGCGGGAGCGAGCTGGGCCGAGCTCGCCGACCCGCTCGGCGTCGCCAGCCGTCAGGCCGCCGAGCGACGCTATCTGCGGCTGCGTCCGGGCTCCGCGGGCAGCACCGGTGAGCAGCGGGTCCAGGCGACGCGGGACCGCCGGGCCGGAGACCGGTCGATCACCATGTGGGCCCGGCGGAACGCGGCGGACCTGCGGTCCCTCGCCGGGCAGATCACCGCGCTGGCCGACCTGCCGGCCTCGGCGGACCCGTCGCTGCGACTGCTTCGGCAGGCGCTCGGCGGCGACGACGCCGCCGACCTCGTCACGCCGCTCACCGCGCTCCATCCGCATCTCGCTCCGGAGCACCGGCAGTTGGCGGACCGCGTCGACTCGCTCACCCGCCACACCAGCCGACTGCGCGAGGACACGGCCAACCGGCGGAGCAGCGGCTGAGCGACAGCACCGCGGGCCCGGACGTCTCCGTCCGGGCCCACGTCCCCGACGGCCGCACCGCTTCCCGGCCGTACGTCAACGGCTACGGCTACAGCTACGGCTTGCGAGCGACGAGGCCCCACTGATCGACCGGCACCGCGCCCTCCTCCTCGGGCCGCCAGCGGTCGATCGGGACGAATCCCGGCTCGACCAGCTCAAGTCCCTCGGCGCAGCCCGTGATCTCCTCCGGCTCCCGGACGAGGTAGGGCGGGTTGTCCCCCGACGCGTACGCCTCCTGGGCCGCCAGCGTCTGCGGTGTCTTCACCGTGTCGCAGAGGACCAGACAGCTTCCCGAAGGCATCCGGGCCATGTACCGCTGGACGACGTCGATGCCCTCGGCCGGAGCGAGGTGTCCCAGGGTCGAGAGCAGCAGCACGGCGACGGGTTCGGACAGGTCGAGCGTCTTCGCCGCCTCGTCCACCACCGTGTCCGTATCGGACAGATCGGCGTCCACGTAGGCGGTGCGGCCCTCCGGGGCGCTGGTCAGGAGCGCCTCGGCGTGGGCGAGGACGATCGGGTCGTTGTCCACGTAGACGATCCGCGCGTCGGGCGCGATGCTCTGTGCCACCTCGTGGGTGCTGTTCGCCACCGGCAGCCCGGTCCCGACGTCCAGGAACTGGCGCACTCCCGCCGAGGCGAGGTGGTGGATCGCGCGGATCTGGAAGGCGCGCGAGGCACGGGCGATGTCGACCATCTGCGGGTAGGCCGCGCTCACCACGTCGGCCAGCTCCCGGTCCACCGGGTAGTGGTCCTTGCCGCCCAGCCATGCGTTCCAGACGCGCGCCGAGTGGGGAATGTCGGACCGGATCCGGCGGCGGAAATCGTCGTTGTCGACGCTCATGTCTCTCCTCTACTCACTGTCCGTGCAAGGCCGTTGACCGAGTTCCCACAGGTCGGGCCCTGCTGGTGACCGTACCCCGCCACCCGGCGGCACGCGGCGGCGGACGGGCCGCGCCGCCCGTGCGTCCGGTCCACCGGCCGCAGGGGCGCCCGCTGAGCTCGCCCGTGTACGCGCTCAGGCGTCCGGGGCCTCGGGCGCCAGCAGTTCGTTGAGCTTCCCGAACGGCACGTGCACGCTCGGGGTGGTCCTCGACGTGCTCTCCAGGTGGCCCTGCTGGTCGTCGAAGAAGATGTGCGGCTTCAGGATCTTCATGATCCGCCCCTTGTCGATCCCGCCGAGGAAGAACGCGTCGTTGACGGTCACGCCCCACCCCTTGAGGCTCTGCACCGCACGCTCGTGCGCGGGCGCGTTGCGCGCCGTGACGATGGAGACGTGCAGACGGGTCCGGTAGTCGGGGTTCTTCCGGCGCTCCTGCTCCTCCCGCTGCTGGATCCGGTTCACGTTTCCCAGGAAGTCCCTCAGCGGCCCGGCGTCGTGCGGAACCCCGGCGTTGGTGACCTCGTGGGCGCGGAACTTCTCGATCCCGCCCTCCTGGAACACCTGCTCCGACGCGTCCGTGGCCAGGACCCCGTCGAAGTCGAAGGAGATCCGCAGGTCCCGGTCGCCCTCGTCGTCCTCGTAGGGAGCGCCCAGGACACGCCCGGCGGGCAGCCCGGCGGCGACCGCCTCCCGGACGTCCTGCTCGTTGCCCGACAGGAACAGGGACATGTTGAGGGCGGGCATGAACCGGTGCGGGGAACGGCCCTGCGTGAAGATGGCCCGGCTGATGGTCAGTCCGTGGCTCTCTATGGAGCGCATGACCCGCAGTCCGGTGTCCGGGTCGTTGCGGGACAGGACGATGACCTCGACCAGGGGGTCGTCCACCTCGCCCAGGTCGTTCAGCGACAGCAGCCGCCGGATGAAGGGGAACGCGGTCCCCGGGCGAAGCCGGTCGCCCACGTGCCGCTCCTGGTGGGCGCGGTAGCCCTCCTCGCCCTGTTCCCGGAAGACGGCGTCCGACTCGGTCAGGTCGAAGAGGGCGCTGGACGCGATCCCGATGACCAGCCGGTCGGCCAGTTCGTAGTGCACGGTGTCCCCTCCGGTCAGCCCCTTGCCGACGCGCCCCCACTATCGCACCGTCGCACGGCTGTTCCCCCATGGGCCGGGAGGTCAGCTCAGCAGCAGGGCCCTGTCCCAGGATGTCGTCGGCACACTCCCGGAGGCGTACGTGTGCAGGGCGAGGGCGATGCCCGCGGCCCCCTCCAGGAAGCCGGGGCGGTCGAGGGCGCGCGCCGCGAGCGTGTGGGCGTAGCGGAAGCCGAACGGAGCCTCGGGGTCGAACCCGTCCAGCACCCGCGCCGCCAGCCGGTCGGCGGCGGTGTGGAGGTCCTGGTCGTCGGTGTCGTGGGCCGTACGCAGGACGATCTCCAGGAGCCCGGCCCAGCCGTGGCACAGCGCGGAGTCGCGGATCAGCTCGTCGCTCGCCGCGGTCAGCGCGCCGCGCAGCGCGGCCCCCGCCTCGGCGCGCCAGTCCGCCCGGTCCAGCGCGGCTCCGGCCAGGTGGACGGCGCGGGCCGCGCCGGCGGCGCCGTAGCACCAGGAGTCCCGTCCGCGTTCCGGCGGCTGTGCGCTCTCGATGCGTTCCGGGGTCATCAGGTGGGGCCAGCGCGGGCCGGCCTCGTCGGTGGTGCTCAGGCGGGACAGCAGCGCCATGATCCGCTCGATGGCCTCGTCCTGGCGGTCCACCCGGACCTCTGCCCGCCAGGCGAGGGAGAGGAGCGCGAGCGGTCCGGGGACACCGTGGGCGAGGCCGAGGTTGACGTGCTCGGTGAGCCCGTGGTCGAGCCCCTCGGTGATCCACCACGCGGGCAGCCGGGCGCCGTGGCGCGTGATGTCGTCGGCGGTGGCCACGGCCACCAGGGAGGTGAGCACCTCCCTGAGCGCGGCTCCGGCCGCCTCCCGCTCCGCACGGCCGTCCGCCGCCCGGTGCCGGGCCAGCAGATAGCGGCCGATCCCGGCGGTGCCGCCGAGGACGTCGTAACGGCTCCAGGCCGCGGCCGGCTGCCCGGCGCGCGCCCGCTCCAGGTCGGCGCGGGCGCGGGTCCCGGCCTGGTCGACGATGTGCCGGTCCAGTCCGGCGAGCATCGCGGCGTAGCCGCCCGAGCCGACGGCCGCGGTGTGTCCGGCGTACGCGAGGGCCACCATGCCGCCGAACAGCGACTGCGGCAGCAGCCGGATCCCGGCGGCGAGCGCGGCGGACAGATGCGCGTGGGCCCGGCCGCGCAGCCCCGGGTCAGCGGCGGCCAACTCGGCGTGGATCAGGGCGACTCCGGGATGGCCGTCGGAGAGATGCAGCGGGTCCCACACCGGTTGCGGGTCGCCCGGGTAGTGCATCACGTTGTCCGGCACGCCCGCGATCCGCGCCACCCGCTCCGGATCGGCCAGCCGGTCAGCGACCTCCGCGACGATCCGGGCCGCGGCCTCCCGGTGGGCCGGTCCCGGCGTCGGTGTCGGTGTCGGTGACCCTGCGGCGGGCGTGCGGTCAGTGGGGGTCGACGCGGGTGACGGCACGGAAGCTCTCCAGTTCCTGCAGCAGGCGGCGGACGTCCGCGCGCCGGGCCTCGGGCAGTTCGCCGACCCGCACCGCCTCGCCGGCGTCCAGCCGGCGCAGCACCGCGAGGGCTTCGGCGGTGGTCGCGCCCGAGGTGACATGGCCGTTGGCGGCCCAGTCGCGCGGGCCGTCGCCGGGTGCGGGCAGCAGCGGGGCGCAGCCGCGTACGAGGGTGTCGTCGTCCAGGGGGCGCGGCTCGGCGGGCGGCTCGGTCGGCCAGAAGCCGCCCGCCGTTCTGACCCGCAGGGCGAGGGCGGTGGCCCGTGCGGCGAACCGGTCCTCGTCCAGGTGTTCCGCGAAGGCGTCCACGGCGTCGGCCAGCGCCGTGGGCAGCTCACCGGCCAGCCGGCCGCCCGGACCGGCGTCCGGGGTGAACAGCGGGGCGGAGGCCGCCGGCCGGGTGCCCCGGAACAGGTCCTTGATCTCGTAGTACGGCCGGTGCTCGCGGCGCGGAATGCCCACGTTGACGCTGGTCGCCGGGGCGTCCCCGGCGCTCTCCCCCACGTGGTAGTAGCGCGAGGGCCAGTACAGCAGGTCTCCCGGTTCGACCTCGGCGACGAAGGAGGAGGAGAGGTACGGCTGGTAGTCCAGCACCGTGTGCACCGGGTCCGACCACGGCCGCTCGGCCCAGAACCGCATCCGCTTGGCGCCGCGTACGCAGAACATGAAGGTCGCGAAGCGGTCCTGGTGCACGCCGACCGGGCTGTGCTCGTAGGAGCCGTGGAACATCGTGGAACCGGCGGCGTGCGTGGGCTGGCCGACCCGCTCCCACAGCCCGGCGTAGAACCGCTGCGCGCGGTCCCACAGCGGGTGGGAGAAGGAGTGGAAGCGGTGGACGACGAGGGCGTAGCGCTGCCCGTCGAGCCGGCCGGCCATGCGCCGCTCGTAGCCGTCGAACGAACCGTCGTGAAGCTCGGGCAGGTAGTCGTGGGGCCGGGTCTGCTGCCGCCGCCGTACGAGGAACTGGAGGTTGCCCGGCACGGCGAGCGGATGGGGCGGACGGCTGCCGAGCACGGCGGCCCCGAACACCTCCGGCTCGTCGAACGGCACCGTGTCGACGCCCTTGTACAGCACGGGTGCCCGGTCCCAGAACCGGTCGGTGAAGGTGTCCCAGTCGAAGGTCTTCTCGATGGTCAGCGTCATCGTGTCCGCTCCTCGACCACGTCGATGCCGCGCAGCCGGTACAGCTTGTCGAGCAGCGCGAGCACGGTCCGGTCGTTCCGGTCGTCCTCGCCCGCGGCGAGGGCGCGGCAGACCTCGTCGGCGCCGGTCTCCTCGCCGTCGCCGAGGGCCGCGTACACCCGGTCGCTCGCGGCGGTGGGCAGGGTGAAGACGTTCCCGTCGACCGCCCAGACCTCGTGCGCGGGCCCGTCGGGCATCCGGACGATCTCGCCGGTGCGGCGGAAACGGGTGTCCCGGGTGATGGTGACGCCCTCGCGGGGCACCGGAATCGGTTCGAGCCCGGCGGCCGAGCGCAGCGCGGCCCAGCGGATCCGCAGCGTCCGGCGCAGTTGCTCGCCGTCCACGGCCGTCCGCAGTTCGCCGCCGAGCGCGGTCAGCCGGGGCAGCACCCCGTCCCGGTCGTCGATACGGGTTCCGGGGCCGAACGGGAAGTACGGCACGGTGTCGTCGTTGTCCTGCCCTGCGTGCACCAGGTCGGCGAGCAGGTCCCGCAGCGCGGTGAACGGCAGGCCGCGGTCGACCGGGATCCGCAGCCGCAGGGCCACGCACCGTTCGCGGTAGGTGTCCACGTGCCGCTGGTCGCCGGGCCAGTACAGCAGCTCCCCGGCTCCGGCGCTCAGGGTGCGGGCCCCGGGCACGTCCCGGTCCGGGTCGGCGATGTCCGCCGGTGGGGGTCCGCCGCGCTCGTCCCACAGCCGTACGTCCAGCCGCCCGCGCAGCACCCAGGTCAGGGCCGCGTGCGTGGGGGCCTCGGTGGCGCCGGCGTGCTGGGTGAACCGGTCGCCGGTCAGCACCTCGGCGACGACGGGAAGGTTGGGCCAGCCGACCTGCCGCCACAGCGCGCCGACCGTGTCGCGTACCGCGGACCACAGCGCGTGGTCCAGGAGGAGCGGCTGCCGCACGGTCAGCAGGTAGCCCTGTCCTGGAACGTCGGCGTCGAGCCGGTCGAGGTAGTCGTCCAGGGTGGCGTCGGCGGTGTCCGGCAGCAGGGCGCCGGGGGCGCGCAGCCAGCCGTCGCCGAGGAGGAACCGGACGTCGGGCATCACCCAGAAGCGGGTGCCCGCGCGGAAGGGGGCGCAGGAGACGACGTTCAGGGGGTGGACCTCGTGCAGGCCGACCGGCGGCCGGGCGCGCAGCCGGACGGGCCGCCGGTCCCAGTGACGCCGCGCGAACAGTTCCCAGTCGACGCCGTCCGGTGTCCGCCGCACCTCGGGGGCCAGTGTGCTCATGTTGCTTCCCTTCCGCCGGTCCCCGCCAGGGGGAACCTCCGCCGGATCCGGTCCGTGTGGTCGGCCAGCGGCTCCATGCCGAGAGCGGCCCGGCGGTGGTCCACTTCTTCCGGGTCCTCGACCGGCCACGGGACCAGCACTCCGCCGACGGGCTCGAACTTCGTTCCGTACACCTGCGGGAGCCCATCGGTCACCCGCAACTCGTCGGTCAGATAAGCGACTTCGCGCCACGGCAGATCGCCGCGCCCGGCGGCGTCCCGCATCAGCTCCAGACAGTGCCGGCGGAAGTCCAGGTGCTCCCGGGCGTGCTGGACGAGGCGGCTCGCGGCGGCGGCCGCCGCCGCGCCGACCAGACGGTGCCCCGGCCACCCGTGCTCGGCCACGACGGTGGTGAGCCACGTGATCCCGGCGTCGGTCAGGTCCCGCAGGCGGCGCTCGGCGGCCTTGTCGCTCATGCCGCCGTCGGACCACGGCACCCGGACGGCGCCGTCGAGCCGGTCCAGCCGCAGCAGCCTGCGCCGGATCTCCCCGGCGGGCGCGGGCTCGACCGGGGCGTCGGGTGCGTCGACGGGGTCGATGCGCAGCCGTACCTTCGTCCGGTCCCAGAGGTAGGTGATCCGGCGGCCCGCCTCCGGCCAGTCGAAGGCGACCTGGCCCTCCGCGGGGCTCTGCAGGTGCAGCCGGACGCCCAGCGCCGCGTCCGTGACGACGTGGTCCGCGGCGTCCCGGAGGGCCACCCCGAGACCGGCGAGGGTGAGGTTCGCGCCCGCCAGCAGCTCCGGCAGCGGGGCCAGCCGCCCTCGGGCTCCGGCCGGGCCGCGACCCGTCCCGTCCCGAACGGCCGGGGCGGCGGTTCGACCCGCAGTACAGGACCGCCCGCCAGCGAGCGGACGAAGTAGGGCACGTCCATGCGCCGCAGCTGGTCGCGTTCGGCGCGGACGAAGTGGACGTCGGGTTCGGCGGGGTGTTCCCGGACGAGGGATCTGCGGCGGCGATGGAGGCGCAGCGCCCCCGTCGGCCGTTCGGTCCAGCAGACCGGCGGCCCTCGGCGCTGCACCAGCGGGCGCTGCGCTCCAGGCCCACGTGGTGCTGGTCGATCTCGGCGGTCGCGTCGTGCAGGAGGCCCGTGTCGTAGAGGCGCGGGACCCGGCAGAAGTAGATCTCCAGGTCGATCGGGTAGAGCAGCGGCTCCGGGTCGCCGGGGCGGTGCCCGGTGACCACGTTGCCGCCGATCATGTCGGTGATCCCGAAGGCGAACATCGCGGCGGTCAGCGAGCCGGTCCGGTGCCAGAACCGCTCCGACTCCCCCGGGGTGAGCCGGGTGCCGGTCAGCTCCCACGGTCCGGACCTGCGGATCGGTCCCCACTGCGCGGGCGGTTCGATCCACTCCTGCCACAGATAGCCGGGCTCGGCGCCGGGCCAGCAGGACAGCACCGGCAGCCGGACCTCGCCGGACGCCGTGGGCGCGTGGTTGAGCAGGTCGAACAGCGAGGCGGGGGAGGAAGGTGAGGAAGGTGAGGGGGTGGTGGACGCGGTGGACGAACCGCTTCCGGCAGGCGCGGTGGACGAACCTGTTCCGGCGGACGCGGTGAACAGCAGCTCGCCGGAGGCCGGGCGGGGTTTGTAGGCGACCCGGCCGCCGCCGGCGCAGTCGAGTCGCAGGACGCGCTGGCGTCCGTTGTGGGTTTCCTCGCCGTGCGCCCACAGTCCGACGACCGGCCCCCCGAACGCCGGTTCATCGGGCCAGCAGGCGTCCATGTCCCGTAGCAGTCGGTCGAGGAAGAGCGTCAGGAATTCCTCGCAGCGCACCGCCCACTCGGCCACCCGGTCACGGGCGTAGTGCGGTCTTCCGGCAGCGCAGGCCACGAATGCCTCGGACACCACGGGACCGAAGATATCGGCGTTGGTGATATCCAGTATTCCGGCGGAGACAACGGAAGAATAGCGCTGTCCGGAGAATGCGCACCAGGCGTCCAGCCGGTCCCACAGGTCCAGCAGCGGAGCGAACCGCCGGTCGCGGAGCGCGTGTTCGATCATCCGCGCGTCGGCCTCGCCGCCGAGCAGCCGGTCGATCGCGACCGTTCCCTCGGGGCCTTCCCTGACTACGGGCGGAAACAGCCCGCCGGCCTCCCCCTTGCGAACGGCTTCGATCATCCGCCGTGCCACCGGGGAGAGTTGGGGCGATCCGTCCCCTTCGGCACCCTGACCGATCTCACCTTCCGGGGCACCCATCTCCCAGAGCGGCTCGGCGTCCACTGATGAATCCGGCACAGCAGCCCTTCGACTCGTCGCTGGAGGAACCCGCGACGCACCCGGGTGGCGCCGGTGCGACCGACGCCACCCGGCACGCGTCAACAGCAGTAGATGCTCGCGCACGAACCACAGGCGGTGCCGCTGCCGGAGTTCGTCGGCGAAGCGAGCGGCGGAATTTCCTGTTCCAGATCGCCGATCACCAGATCGAATACATCATCGGCGTTCCGGTCCGTTTCGCCCTGGACCTTTTCTTCAACTGCCTGCATGAATATCCTCCTCCCGTACTGGCCAATTGATCCGTCACTCAGCAGAACAATGCCGCATGCACATGTCAACGCAAGTGACACGAGCACACTGCGGACGCACCGCTTTACTGGCCGGTAGACATCTAGGCGACACAGGTCACGCTCCTCTACGGTCGGGGCACCGTCCCGGCCCCTCCCCATCGGTGAGCCGCCGACCGGGCCCCGGGCATCGCCCTGTCCCGCCCCAGGAGGTTCCATGCCACCCCCCACCGCCCGCCGCTCCCGGCGCAGGCTCCCCGTCGCGGTGCTCGCCGCCGCCCTCGGAGCGGTCACCCTCGGCGCCCCCTCCCCCGCGTCCGCGTCGGACACCGCCGACGACGGGGACTACCTCATCGGGCGCGGCATCGCCGATGTCACGGGCGAGGCCGCCGAGACCGGGATGATGGGCTACTCCAGCTTCGGCCAGAAGACGTCGGGCCTCCACCAGCGGCAGAGGTCGCGCGCCTTCGTCGTCGTCGACCGGTCGAGCGGCAAGCGCGTGGTGTACGTCAGCGCCGACCTCGCGATGATCTTCCAGTCCGTCCAGCAGGGGGTCATCGCCCGCCTGAAGGAGCGTTACGGGGACCTGTACGACGAGGAGAACGTCCTGCTGTCGGCCACCCACACCCACTCGGGGCCCGGCGGATACTCCCACCACGTCGCCTACAACCTCTCGGTCCTCGGCTTCCAGAAGGAGACCTACCGGGCCGTCGTCGACGGCATGGCCGACTCCGTCGCCAAGGCCCACGAGGACCTGAAACCCGGCACACTGAGCCTGGGCACCGGGACCCTCACCAACGCCAGCGTCAACCGCTCCCGGGAGGCGTTCGACCGCAATCCGGCCTCCGACCGGGCGGCCTTTCCCGACGCGATCGACCCGGCGATGACCGTGCTGCGCTTCCGGCAGGGCGGCGAGGACGCGGGCGCGATCAGCTGGTTCGCCACCCACAACACCTCGATCACCAACAAGAACACGCTCATCAGCCCCGACAACAAGGGATACGCCGCCCACGCCTGGGAGCACGACCACGCCGGCGTGCGCCATCTCGACGACACCCCCGGGTTCGTCGCGGCCTTCCCCAACACCAACGCCGGCGACATGTCGCCGAACCTCAACCTGAAGCCGGGATCCGGGCCCACCGAGGACGAGTTCGAGAACACCCGCATCATCGGCGAGCGCCAGCTCGAGGCGGCCCGCGAGATCTACGCCGACGCGCGGCCCGTCGCCGGAGGAGTCGACTCCCGGCTCGCCTACGTCGACATGGAGAACGTGACCGTACGCCCGGAGTACACCCCGGACGGGAAGGAGCACCGCACCTGCCCGGCCGTCGTGGGCGCGTCCACACTCGCGGGCAGCGTCGAGGACGGTCCGGCGGTCCCCGGCTTCGAGGAGGGCACGCGTACGCCGGTCGCGGGCATCATCGACGCGTTGCGCATCGACACCCCGTCCTGGCTCGCGACCTGCCAGTACCCGAAGGCGAGCCTGATCCCCACGGGCCTGCTGAGCGACGTCCACCCCGTCACCCCGAAGCGGCTCCCCCTGCAGATCATGAAGATCGGCGAGCTGCACCTGGTGGCCGCTCCCGGCGAGTTCACGATCACGGCGGGCCTCCGGGTCCGCCGCACGGTGGCCGAGCAGCTGGGCGTCCCGCTCGACCGCGTCCTGCTCCAGGGGTACGCCAACGCCTACAGCCAGTACGTCACGACGCCGCAGGAGTACGACACGCAGAACTACGAGGGCGGCTCCACGCTGTACGGCCGCTACACCCTGCCCGCCTACCAGCAGGAGTACGCCCGGATCGCGGAGTCCCTGCGCGAGGGCACCGGCCTGGACCGGGGCACGGCGCCGCCGGACGAGTCGGGCCGGCAGTTCAGCTTCCAGACCGGGGTCGTGTACGACAACCCGCCCGCCGGCAAGGCGTTCGGCGCGGTCCTCAAGGCCCCGGAGAGCTCATACGCGCGCGGCTCCACCGCGACCGCCGAGTTCGCCACCGGGCACCCGAAGAACAACCTCCGCCGGGGCTCCACCTTCCTGGAGGTGCAACGGCTGGAGAACGGCTCCTGGAAGCGGGTGCTGGACGACGGCGACTGGGAGACCACCTACCGCTGGACCCGGCTCAACGGTCTGACCGGCACCTCGAAGGCCACGGTCACCTGGGACATCGCGGCCGACACCGCACCCGGCACCTACCGGATCGTGCACCACGGGGACGCGAAGAGCCTGCTCGGGTGGATCACGCCGTTCACCGGGGCCACCGGAACCTTCACGGTGGACTAAGGGCTGTCGCCCAGAGGGTCACGGAGTGCGCGGGGTGGGCTGGAACCAGGCGGGGCCCTCGGTGAGGGCCTGCTTGATCCGGAACAGGGCGAACTCGCCGAGCGGCGGCAGCCCGTCCAGCGGGAACCAGCCCACCTCCAGCGACTCGTCGTCGTTGACCCGCGCCTCGCCGCCGGTCGCCCGGCAGCGGAAGGTGACGTCGAGATACTGGCAGCGGTCGCCGTTGGCGTACTGCACGGGGGCCAGCGCCTGCGTGAGCACCACCCGCTCGGCCACGCAGTGGACGCCGGTCTCCTCCAGCACCTCGCGCTCCGCCGTCGCCGCCGGCTCCTCCCCCGGTTCACAGATCCCGCCGATGACCGACCACTTCCCGGTGTCCGCGCGCCGGCCGAGCAGCACCCGGCCCTCGTCGTCCAGGACGACGGCCGTCACCCCGGGCAGCAGGAGCAACTGCTGCCCGGCGGTGGCACGGATCTCTCGGATGAAGTCGGGAGTAGCCATGGATCCGAGACTACGTGGCCGGGTCGGGCGCTACTTCGCGGTCCCTCCGGTCCGGCGTGCCCGGAACGCCGAGGCGCCCGCCCAGCCCAGGCCCGCCAGGGCCAGCAGCGCGATGACGCCCTCGGGCAGCGGGCCCATCCGGGTGGCGGGGGTGAGCGAGGAGCGCAGCGGGACCTCGTCGACGAGGGCGTCGGGGGTGAACATCCCGCTCTTCTCGACGATCGTGCCGTCCGGGCGGATCACCGCGCTGACCCCGCTGGTGACGGGGACGACGACGGCCCGACCGTGCTCGACGGCCCGCACCTGGGACATGGCCAGCTGCTGGTAGGTCATCTCGCTGCGGCCGAACGTCGCGTTGTTGCTCGGCACGGCGATCATCTGGCCGCCGTGCGTGACGGTGTCGCGTACGGCGTCGTCGAAGGCGGCCTCGTAGCAGGTCACGAGCCCCACCTTGGTCCCCGCGAGGTCGAAGACGCCGACCTCGGTGCCGGGCACGAATTCGCGCTGCACCCGGTCGACGTCCTCGCTGAAGAAGCGGGCGACCGTGCGCATCGGCATGTACTCACCGAACGGCTGGATGTGCCGCTTGTCGTAGGTGTCGACGGGCCCCTGCTCGGGGTCCCACTCGATCAGGGTGTTGCGGAGGCTGTCGGAGCCCTTCTCGACGACCGAGCCGACGACCGTGGGGGCGCCGATCGCCTTGACGGCGTCGTCGATCACCTGGCGGGCGTCCGCGTTGAGGTAGGGGTCGAGGTCGGAGGAGTTCTCCGGCCACAGCACGAAGTCGGGCTGCTTCTCCTTGCCCGCCTTCACGTCCTTCGCCAGCTGTGTGGTGCGCCGGGCGTGGTTGTCGAGGACGGCGCGGCGCTGGGAGTTGAAGTCGAGGCCCAGGCGCGGCACGTTGCCCTGGATCGCGGCGACGGTGGCCGTGCCGTTCTCGGCCGAGTCGTCGACCAGGGGCAGCGCGGCGAACGCGGCGGCGACCGGCACGAGGACGCTCGCGGCGGCGCCGGCGACGGCCGCGCGCGGGACCTTTCCGGTGCTCCGGTACGCGACGGCCCGGCGCACGGCCTCGTAGAGCCCGAAGCCGCACAGCACGACGGCGAAGGAGAGCAGCGGGGTGCCGCCGAGCGCGGCGAGCGGCAGGAAGGCGCTCTCGGACTGACCGAAGGCGATCTTGCCCCAGGGGAAGCCGCCGAACGGGATCCGGGCGCGGACCGCCTCGTCCAGCGTCCAGACCGCGGCGGCCCACACGGGCCAGTACGCGAGGCGGGTCACCGCGGCGATCCCCAGGCACCCCACCGCGATGAAGAGCGCCTCCGCGGCGGCGAGCGCCAGCCACGGCACCGGTCCGACGTCCTCGCCTGTCCAGTGCAGCAGCGGAAGCATGAAGCCGAGGCCCGACAGGAGGCCGAGGCCGAAGGCGGCCCGCAGCCTGCGCCCGTGCAGCACCCATCCCAGCAGCGCGAATCCGGGCAGCACGAGCCACCACAGGGTCCGGGGCGGGAAGCTCGCGTAGAGCAGGAGTCCGGACAGCACGGCGGCGGCCGGGCGGAGGAGCCGCAGCAGCGGTCCGGTGGCCGGGGACGCTGCGGGGGGCGGCGGGTCGTCGACGGGGGTCATGGTGGCGCTCACCCGGCGGAGTCTACGGTGGGTGGCTGTGAGCGACGGCGTCGACCTGCGCGGGTCCGGGACGCGGGCGGCCCCACGGCGCTTCCGCTCGGCATTCGGGCGGGGCGGCGCGGGGCGGGGCGGCTCGTGGCGGCGCGGCTCGGGCGGTGCGGTCAGTCGCCGGGCCGTTTGCCGGTGCCGGTGGCCGACAGGTGCAGGCGTTGCCGGATGAACCGTACGGCCGTCTCCGCGTCGTCCACCGTGACGGTGAAGGTACGGCCGTCGCCGAGGCGCAGGGCCATGCCCTCGCCCTTGCGGACCACGATGGCGGTGCCCTGCTCGGGACGCCAGCGGTAGCCCCAGCCACCCCACTGGCGCGGGTTGATCCGGGGAACGAACTCCGCGCCCGTCACATGGCTGAGCAGGATCCGGCGGCGCGGCAGACCGGCATGGCCGCAGCGCACCTCCAGGCTGTCCCCGTCGACCTTGACAGCCACATGGACGAAGGCGAGCGTCCCGAAGAGGATCAGCAGTCCGGCGGCGAGGCAGCCGATCACCGACATGAGCAACGGGGCGATGCCCGAGGTCCAGGCGCCGTCGACGGCGAGCTCGATGCCGAGCGCCACGCAGCCCGCGCCCGCGAGGGCCAGCAGCCACTGGAACCGGTTGGTGGCGCGGCCGTTCCACTCCGTGGGCGCCACCCGGCTCGACCCGTGCCTCGCACTCTCGGGGTGGTCCGTCATATTCAGCAGCGTAGCGGCGTTCCGGGTTCCCGGCCGGGGACGCGGAGGGCCGGCCGGGCGGGAAGCGCGGTCAGCGGACGGGGGCCGCAGCGGTCAGGATCCGGCCCTCGGCGTAGGTCAGGGCTGCTTCCGGCAGTCCGTCGGGGCGGCCGCCCTGGAGCACGGTGAGCGTGCCGGAGGGTTCGGCCGTCGGGGCGGGGGCCGCTCCGATCCGGCGCAGCGCCTGGGCGGCGACCGCTCCGGCGGAACCGTGCAGGGCGAGCGGCGGACGGCCCGGCCGCTGCACGGCGTCACGGATCCGGGTCGCGACCAGCTCGTAGTGGGTGCAGCCGAGGACGACGGCCCGCACGTCGGGCGGGGTGAGGGCGGCCGCCGCCGCGACGGCCCGGTCGATCCCGGCCTCGTCGCCGTGCTCCACGGCGTCGGCGAGTCCGGGGCACGGCACCTCGGTGACCTCGGCGGAGCCGCCGAAGTCCGCGATCAGCCCGCGCTGGTAGGGGCTGCCGGTGGTGGCCGGGGTGGCCCAGATGGCGACGGAGCCGCCGCCGGCGGCGGCGGGCTTGATCGCGGGGACCGTGCCGATGACCGGCAGTGCGGGCTCCAGCTCGGCGCGGAGCGCCGGCAGGGCGTGGACGGAGATGGTGTTGCAGGCGACGATCAGCACGTCGGGACCGTGGGCCGCGGCGGCGCGGGCGACGTCCAGGGCGCGCGCGGTCACGTCCTCGGGCGTGCGGGGGCCCCAGGGCATCGAGCCGGAGTCGGAGGAAAGCACGAGTTCGGCGTCGGGCCGCAGGCGGCGCACTGCGGCCGCCGCCGCCAGCAGGCCGATTCCGGAGTCCATGAGAGCGATCTTCACCCGGTCACCCTAGCCGACAGCCCTTGCGGACCGGGCTCAGTGGGGCAGACTTCGGCGGATGAGCGCCGTTGCCTGGATCGCCGTGGGTTCGCTGATCGCGTGGGTGTGGCTGCTGCTGGGCCAGGGCTTCTACTGGCGGACCGACCAGCGGCTCCCCCGGCGTACCGAGCCGGCGCGCTGGCCGTCGGTCGCGGTGGTGGTGCCGGCCCGCGACGAGGCGGAGATGCTGCCGGTGAGTCTGCCGTCACTGCTGGTCCAGGACTATCCGGGAGACGCCCGGATCATCCTCGTCGACGACTGCAGCAGCGATGGCACCGGGCCGCTGGCCCGGGGCCTGGCCGACCGGTACGGCGGGCTCCCGCTGACCGTGGTGACGCCCGGGGAGCCGGAGCGGGGCTGGACGGGCAAGCTCTGGGCCCTCCGGCACGGGATCGCGGTGGCACGGCAGGACAAACCGGACTTCCTGCTGCTGACCGACGCGGACATCGCGCACGAGCCGGACAGCCTGCGCGATCTGGTGGCCGCGGCCGGCTCCGGCGGCGAGGGCGGCTTCGACCTGGTGTCGCAGATGGCGCGACTGCGGGTGGAAAGCGTCTGGGAGCGGCTCGTGGTGCCCGCGTTCGTCTACTTCTTCGGGCAGCTCTACCCGTTCCGCCGGGTGAACCGGGCCCGGTCGCGGACGGCGGCCGCGGCGGGGGGCTGCGTTCTGCTGCGCACCGAGGCCGCCGAGCGGGCCCGGATTCCCGACTCGATCCGGCAGGCGGTGATCGACGATGTGTCGCTGGCGCGGGAGGTACGGCGCAGCGGCGGCCGGATCTGGCTGGGGCTCGCGGAGCGGGTGGACAGCGTGCGGCCGTATCCGCGGCTGGCGGATCTGTGGCGGATGGTCGCGCGGAGTGCGTACGCGCAGTTGCGGCACAGCCCGCTGCTGCTGGCGGGTACGGTCCCGGGGCTGCTGCTCGTCTATGTGGCGCCGCCCGCGACGCTGGTGACGGGCGTGCTGACGGGTGACGGGGCGGCGACCTGGGCGGGCGGCGCGGCGTGGGCGGTGATGACGGCGACGTATCTGCCGATGCTGGCGTACTACCGCCAGTCGCTGTGGCTGGGCCCGCTGCTGCCGCTGACGGCGGTGCTGTACCTGCTGATGACGGTCGACTCGGCGGTGCGGCACTACCGGGGGCGGGGCGCCGCCTGGAAGGGCCGTACCTACGCGCGCCCGGAGGCCGCGCCCGACCGGTGACGCCGCGGGGAAGCGGGCGGCCGGCCCCGTTTACCGGAGCTCTTCGCGACCGGGCCGGGACCAGCCGGCCGTCCGCTGCCCCTGGCAGGGGCACGGTGACCAGGGCTCTTCGCAGCGGGGCCGGCGTCGACCCGGCCTGCGGCCTGGGCGTCGTGGAGGCCGCCGTGCGCGCGGCGGTGTTCGCCCACCAGTGACCGTTCCCCCCGCGTCCGGACCGGACCATCGGCGCACAACACCGCGTCCGTGAGTTCGAACGGCACGTCCGCACGCCGGGGCGGACAGGAGTGGAACGCACCCCGGAAGCGAGGCAGAATCCGGCCGCCTTTCGTCGGCTCCCCGGTCCAGGCCCGGGACCGCTGCCGGGACGTGCGGAACCCGCATCCGCTCGGCTTGTGCTACTCAAGCTCCAGCGGTTCCTCGGCAACCCTGTCGAGCAGTGCGATGCCCGGGTTGCAGTCGCCGAGGACGACCCGTCGGCCGCTGCGCCCGTCGGCCTCGACGAGGAAGAACGCCGTCGTGGGAAGCCCCTGTACGGCGGTGGGCTCCACGGCGAACTCGTACACCCTGGACTCGGTGGTCCCGCGCGTCCGCGCCTCGGCCACCGAGCTGCTCGTGCCGGTGCCGTGGGTACGCGTGCGTCCCCAGGTCGACATGCGTGATGTGGTGCGCGACGACGAGGAGCTTCCCCACCCCAGGTAGGGCCCGCTCTGACGGCCGCGGGAGGAGCTGGTGCCGCGCGATCCGCCGACCGACTCGGCGGTGCTCTCACTGGTGCTGGTGCCTTCGGTGAAGGTCCGGCCGACCGATTCGGTCACCTGATTCAGTACGAACTTGTGCTCCCGGCCGACGAACTCGGCCGCCAGCGTCGCGTCACGCGGGTTGCCCAGCCGCATCAGGAGCGTCACGCTGTCCGTCGCACCCAGCAGCGGCGCGAAGTCCTCACCGATGCGTTCCATCAGCAGGATCAGCTGGGCCCCGCTCGTGCGCGCCTGCTGGCTCAGTGTCTCCAGCGCGTCCCGGCCGAGGTGGTCGGCACCCGCGACCACGAGGACGACGTCTTCCATGCCGCGGCGGCCGGTGCGGAGCTGGTGGAGCAGCATCTGGAAGACCAGCCGGTCGGTGACGTCCTTGCGCCGCCGGTCGGAGTCCGAGGTGGTCACCGAGGTGACCGCCACCTTTCGCGTCCCGAAGAAGCTGAGCTGCCCTCCGCCGTACGACGCCGCCCCCGGCTCCGTCCCCTCGGTGCGGGTGAGCACGGCCAGGATGTTGGTGAGGAACTGGAGTTCCTGCCGCTCACGCTCCCCCGCGGCCACCGTGTCGACGCACGCGCTGATCCGCGTGTACTCCGACTCGGTGAGCGGCTCGGTGTCACCGAAGTCCCGCACCCGGCGCAGCACCCGCAGGCCGGCCGTCAGCCGCAGCAGCGTCACGAAGCCGTTCAGCCGTTCGGCCACGGTCGTGAGGAGTTCTGCGTCCAGGGCCTGCAGGACGGGGTCGGGCGACCCGGGGCGCATGGTGCTGACCGCCGCCGCCAGTGTCTCGCCGACCTCCACCGGGGTCAGACCGCTGCACGGCTCGTATGCGTCGAACCCACTGGGCAGATCGACGTCGACAACCCGCTCGCCCCGCTGTTCGGCCAGCGTGGCGATCCCGCCGCCGACCGCCTGCTCGGTGAAGTCCACCACGGTCAGCCGCCGTCCGGCGGACAACAGCGTCGCGCACGTGGTCATGAGGAGGCTCGCCCAGCCGTCACCGTTGCCACCGAAGACGTTCACCCGCGCGGCAGGGGCGCTCAGCCCCAGCGGGAACCACGTGTGGGCCTGCGCCATCCGGTCGGCCACCGCGCGCTCCCAAGCGGCGTGGTCACGCCGGTGTGACGCATGCGCGAGATCCCGTTCGCGCTGGGCGGTCCGCTTGCGGGAACCAGCAAGAACGACGACACCGCTGACGCAGACGACGGCGCTGATCAGTGCCGTCAGCAGCAGGCTGCCGAACCCGTCGAAACTGAAGGTGAACACCTGCCACAGTGCCCGGACAACCGCGATCACTCCCACCAGCGCCGCGACGCACGCCACCCCGACGCCCGCCTAGGCAGGGCCCGACCAATAGCGGTCCTGGTCCGTGAACCCGGGTTCGTCCGGCATGGGAGGTTCGTGCCAGACCGGCTCGGGAAGCGAGCGCGATACCTCCGTGGGCCCCGGCGGAGGCACGTACTGCCAGCCGAACCGCTGCCTGGGTGCGAAGATCCTATGGATCAACTCGCCGTCTGCCGTGCGTTCGGACACGATCCCCCCCTGAGCGGACCGAGCCCGCAAGAACCGGTACGTACAAGCTTTCTGACTGACCGTATGACGTGCCCGGTTCGCGGCACAACCAGCACAACGGCCATACGCCCCCGGGGGGCGGGTCACTTGCGGCCGGGCGTCCAGTTCATGCCCCAGCCATAGGCGGCGTCGATGGTGCGCTGCGGGCTCACGCCCCGGTCCGGGACGAGGTAGCGGGCCTCGCGCTGCACGGTGAGGTCGCCGCCGTTGTTGGTGATCAGGGCCAGGGCGCAGACGGTGGAGGGCACGGTGCATTCGTCGAGGGAGAAGTCGATGGCCGCGCCGTTCTGCGGCTGGAGGGTGACCGTGGCGTGGAGATCGGCGAAACTCCGGGCGCCCTCATAGATGGTGACGAAGATCAGTACGCGCCGCAGCTGGTCCTTGTGGTCGAGGTTGATCGTCATGTTCTCGCCGGTGGAGAGCGCGCCGGTGCGGTCGTCTCCGTCGAGATGGACGAAGGGCGGACGGCTCAGTGAACCGAACGCGTTTCCGAGTGCCTGCACGACTCCCTTCCGGCCGTCGGCGAGTTCGTACAGTGCGCAGAGGTCGAGATCGAGATCGGCGTGCATGGCGACGGCCCGCCCGAGCTTCGCTCCCCAGCCCTTGAACTGTTTGCGTACTTCCCAGTTGAGATTGACGCGCAGCCCGCCGGAGGTGCCGCCCTGTTTGGCGAGCGAGACGGACGGCGCGCTCTTCGTCAGCGTGACCTTCGTCAGCCGTACGGGCCCCGCGCCGGGCGGGGCCACGGGGGCGGGAGGCACCGGCGGGGCGGGGGCGGCAGGGGCGGCGGGCCAGGGCTGCGCCGGGGCGGCAGGGGCCGCCGGGACGGGCGGGGCGGGCTGGGCCTGCGGGACGGCCGGGGCGGGCTGGGCCTGCTGCGGTTCGTCCACGGAGATGCCGAAGTCCGTCGCCAGGCCTTCGAGGCCGGTGCTGTAGCCCTGCCCGACCGCGCGGAACTTCCAGGCACCCTGACGCAGATACAGCTCGCCGAGGATGAAGGCGGTCTCGACCGTGGCGTCGGTGCTGTCGAAGCGGGCCAGCTCCGCGCCGCTCGCCGCGTCGGCGACCCGTACGGAGAGTCCGCTCACCCGGCCGAAGGTCCCGCCGTCCGCCGAGGCCGCGACGACGATGCGTTCGATCCCGGGCTCGACCTTGCCGAAGTCGACGAGGAGGGTGTCGGTGACGCGGTCCCCGGCGGTCTGCTTGCCCTCGTGCCGGACCGCACCGGACGCGTGGACCGGCTGGTTGTAGAAGACGAAGTCCGCGTCGCTGCGGACCTTCCCCGCCACCAGCAGCAGCGCGGAGGCGTCGACGTCCGGGGCGCCCGGTGCGGTGTGCCGCCCCACTGAGACGCGCACGGTGCCGGCCGGCACCGGAACGTTGGTTCCTTTTTGCATGGTCATGATCGCCCCCATCACGAGTCCGGCTGCCCGCAGGCCTTCCCCCACAACCTAATCCCCGCACCCGGCGTGATGTGCCGCACCCGCCCGGAGACCGTCCCGGGGGTCCCTGTCCGCAGGACCACCCGGGTCGCCTCCTCCAGGGTTCGGCGGCCCGGGTCGTCCCGGCGGACTCCGCTAGCGGGCCGCTGGGCGAGGGGGACCTTCGCCGTCCGGAGCGACGGCGAGGGTGGCGAGGGCGGCCTCGCGCGGTGTGCCGTCCGTCGCCGGTACGGGGCCGTGGGCGGCGCCCCTGTGCGTGCTCCAGGCCTCCAGGGCGGTACGGCAGGCGTGGTCCACATGGCGCAGCCGCGTGAGGTCGAGCTCCACCGGCCGGTCCTTCGGCTGGGCCTCCAGGGTGTCCAGGATCAGGGGCAGGCGCAGGAAGGTGGCACTGCCGCTGAGGGCGACCGTGGTGCGGTCGCCCTGCTCGTCGACGTCCAGGCGGACGGCCGAGGTCTCCCACGCCGTCTTGACCACGGCCATCCCGATACCGAGCAGAACGCCCATGAACATGTCCGTGAGGATGATCGCCAGCGCGGTCACCACCAGGACCACGGCCTCGCCCCGGTGATCGCGCCAGAGCGGGCGGATCGTCGTGACCGGGATGAGCTTGGCGCCGGCGTGGATGAGGACGCCGGCGAGCGTGGCCACGGGAATCAGTGCGAGTACGGCGGGGAACAGGGCCGCGAACAGCAGCAGCCACACACCGTGCAGGATCCGCGACGCCTTGGTGCGCGCACCTGCCTGCACGTTGGCCGCACTGCGCACGATGACGGCGGTCATGGGCAGCGCGCCGAGAAGGCCGCAGAGGGTGTTGCCCGTCCCCTGGGCGATGAGTTCCTTGTTGTAGTGGGTGCGCGGACCGTCGTGCATCCGGTCCACTGCGGCGGCGCTGAAGAGCGACTCGGCCGAGGCGATGAGCGTGAAGGCGAGGACGACGCCCAGCAGTGCGGGGTTCGCCAGGAGACCGAAGTCGTCGAGACCGGTCAGCCGCAGCGAGTCGACCAGGCCCCGGACCTCGATGGTGGCGACGGGCAGGTCGAACACCGCCACCGCCCCGGTGGCCAGCCCCACGGCCACCAGCGGCCCGGGGAGCATCCGGGGCAGGCGCCCGGGAAGCCGTTTCCACAGGATCAGTACGACGATGGTGCCGGCGCCGATCGCGCAGGAGGAGATCGCCGTGGCTCCCGTGATCTGTGTGAACAGCTCCGGCAGCCCGGCCAGGTTGTCGAGACCGCTGCCGGGAGCGCTGGTCCCGGCCAGGGCGTAGAGCTGGCCGCAGATCAGTACGAGGCCGATGCCGGCGAGCATGCCGTGGACGACCGCGGTCGAGATGGCACGGAACCACCGGCCGAAGCCGATGAGGCCGAGCCCGACCTGGAGGAGTCCCGAGGCCAGGACGAGGATGCCGAGCGCCGCGACGCCGTGGGCGGTGACGGCCTCGTACACCAGGACGGTGAGCCCGGCGGCCGGGCCGCTGACCTGGAGTGAGCTGCCCGGCATCGCGCCGGCGATCAGTCCGCCGACGATGCCCGTGACCAGGCCCAGTTCGGCGGGGACGCCGGAGGCGACCGCGACACCGACGCACAGGGGGACGGCGACGAGGAACACCACGATCGAGGCGAGGACGTCGCGGGACGTGGTGTCCGGACGTAACCGGAGTGATGAAGACGGCATGAGTGCTTCAGCTCCTGGGGGAGTGGGGGGCAGCGGGTGGCGGCGGGTGGCCCGCGCGCTCACCGGCGTGTCGCTGTCACAGGGAGGAGAAGGTTCCGGTGGAGAGCCGGTGGGCCTGCACGGCGCCGGTGTGGACCTCGTAGTACCAGGTGTGCAGACCGAGCCGTCCCTCCCGCACGGCCCGGCTCACGCACGGGTAGGCGCGCAGTGTGTCCAGTTGCGCCACCGCATGGCGCTGTACGGGCTGTTCGCAGTCGGGGCCGATGTCGTCGGGGTGCTGGAAGCCGCCTGTGGGGGCGCATCGGCCGAGCCAGCCTCGTACCGCCGGCAGGGTTCTCAGGTCCTCGCCCCGGGCCAGGGCTCCGACGGCGCCGCAGTGGGAGTGCCCGCAGAGGATGATGTCGGACACCTCCAGCACGCAGACGGCGTACTCGATCGTCGCCATCTCGCTCGTGGGCAGGTCCGGATCGTAGGGCGGGACGATGTTCCCCGCCGTGCGCATCTCGAACAGCTCGCCGGGCCCGGAGTCGGTCAGCAGCGTGGGGACCACCCGGGAGTCGGAGCAGGTGATGAACATGGCGGAGGGCCGCTGACCGCCCTCGAAGCCCTGGAGATCACGGCCCGCACCGCCGCAGCGGGAACGGAAGTGCGGGCGTGGTCGATGAGTCGTCGCACAGGAGTGTCCTCCATACGGAAGTGGCGGGTGGCTCGTCACGCGGGGCGGTCTCTCACCCCGCCCGCAACCGGGCCTTCGGGGCGTACGGGCGGCCCGGGTACCACGGGGGATCAGGTGCGGGTGTTCGCGCCGCAGGAGCAGGCGGGTTCGCCTCCGTGCCTGCTGTCGGTGTGACGACGGCGCCCTGTTTCGCGGGCGGGGCCGCTGCGACCGGCTGTGCCGCTCACGGGCCTCGCGTCACCGATGACCCGTAAGGAGGAGTCTCGGGGCGGGCGATGAGGTGGCGATGAGACAGCGGTGAGACTGTTCTCATCGGGTACGGCGGTGTGCGTCCGCCGCCGGCCGAAGGCCGCCCGCCCCCGGAGGTCAGGCCCGGAGCCGGTAGCCGACACCCCGCACGGTCTGGACCCGTTCGGCGCCGATCTTGCGCCGCAGGTAGCGGATGTACACGTCGACGATGTTCGAACCGGGGTCGTAGTCGAACCCCCATACCTGGCTGAGCAGTTGCTCCCGGGACAGGACCCGGTCGGGGTTGCGCATGAGGATCTCGGCGAGGGCGAACTCACGGGCCGACAGGTCGGCGACGCGCTCGCCCGCCTGCGCCCGGCGGGTGCGGAGGTCGAGGAGCAGATCGCCCACCCGCAGCAGGAAGTTCTCCGGCGGCTCCTCGCGGCGCAGACGCAGCCGTACGCGTGCCAGCAACTCGTCGAAGGCGAAGGGCTTGACCATGTAGTCGTCGGCGCCGCTCTCCAGGCCGGCCACGATGTCGCTCACGCTGTCGCGCGCGGTGAGGATGACGACGGGCAGCGTGATGTGCGCCTTCCGCAGCTTGCGCAGCACGGTCAGCCCGTCGTCGCCGGGCAGTCCGAGGTCGAGGATGAGAAGGTCGAAGTCCCGGCCGCGGGCGTGCTCGTAGGCGGCGACGCCGTCGGCGACGACCCGGGTGACATACCCGCTGCGGCGCAGTCCCTTATCGACGAACGCAGCGATTCTTGCCTCGTCCTCGGCTATCAGGATCCTGCTCACCATGGGTTCCTTCCGTCGTGGGGTGCAGTGCGGGAAGGTCGATGACGAATCTCGCGCCGCCCCCGGGGGCCTCCTCGACACGGGCGGTCCCGTCGTGGGCCTGGGCGATCTCACGGACCAGGGCGAGCCCGAGTCCGATGCCGGTGGCGGCCCGGCCGGGGACCGCGGCGACCCCCTGGTAGAAACACTGGAAGATCCGCTCGCGGTCCTCCGGGGCGACGCCGGGACCGGAGTCCGCCACCCACAGCAGCACCCGGCCGCGCCACAGGCGGGACCCGATCTCGATGACGTCCCCTTCACCGGTGTGGCCGACCGCGTTGGCCGCGAGCTGCATCAGGGCCTGGGTGACCCGCTGTTCGTCCAGGTGCACGCTCGCGTCGGCGACCTCGGCCACCGCCCAGTGCCTGCGGCCCAGTGCCTGCGCCTTGGCTGCCGCGTCGACCACCAGATCGGTCAGACTGCTCCGGCCGAGGGTGAGGAAGTCGGGGCGCTCGGCCCTGGCCAGGAGCAACAGGTCGTCCACGATCCGCCGCATCCGGTCCAGTTCGTCGAAGAGCAGGGCGCGGGTCTGACGGCGCCGGCTGTCGGTGTCCTCGTCGTCCTCGTCCATCAGCTCCAGATGTCCGCGCAGGACCGTGATGGGGGTCCGCAGTTCGTGCGCCACCTCGTCCAGGAACTGGCGTTGCGCCGTGAAAGCGCCCGCCAGGCGGTCGAGCATGTGGTTGAACGTCTCGGCCAGGGCCGCCACGTCGTCGTTGCCCCGCACCGGCAGCCGCTGGGTCAGATCCGTCTCGCTGATCCGCTCGGCCGTCTGCCGCACCAGCCGGATCGGAGCCAGGACCCGGCCCGCGACCAGCCAGCTCGCCAGTCCCGCGACCACCAGGGCGAAGCAGCCCGAGATCAGCAGCAGCCGCGCCATGTGGCGCTCCTGCCGCAGTTCCCGGTCCCGGAAGGCCACCAAAGCGAGCCGGGTGTCGGTGTTGTCGCCCGCCATCTGTACCGGGACGACCCCGTAGCGGACCTTGCCGGCCGGGGAGTCCAGCCACCGGATTCGGGTGTCGGCCGTACGCGCCACCAGGGCCACGACCTCCGGATCCCGGTCCAGCCGGGCCGGGACCGGGCCGGGGCTGCGCCGGTCCGCACGCCCGTCGACGACGCTGAAGAAGGCGAAGTTGTGCTCGGGGCGGTGGATCGCCATGAACGCCGTCAGCAGCGCGGCGCCCGAGGTGAAGCGCTCGCCGGTGTGCGGGTCGCGCGAGGTGCGCGCGAACGCGCGTAGCTTGTCGGCCTCGGACAGGAGTCGCGCGTCGACCTCGCGGTCCATCTCCGCCTGCCAGACGATCGTGATTCCGAAGGTGGGCACGGCCAGCGCCGCGCTGAGCAGCAGAAGCATCCAGCCGACGATCCGGGACCGAGCGCTGGGCGAGCGCCTGAGCATCAGTCGTCCCACTCGTCGTCCCCGTCCCCGTCCTCGTCGTCGTCTCCGCCCTCGTCGTCGTCTCCGTCCTGGTCGTCGTCGTCCTGGTCGTCGTCGTCCTGGTCGTCGTCCTCGTCGCCGTCCCCGGCCTCGTCCGTGTCGCCCCGGGGAACGCGTGACGCCTTCTCGTCGTCCCCGGAGATCTGTGACGCTCCCTCACCCCCGGGCCCCGGGCCGTTTTCTGCGGCGTCCTTCCCGTCGTCGGCCTCGGGTGGCGGCGAGGGCGGCACGACCCGGCCGCCCGCGTCGGTGCAGGACGGGCTGGGCGAAGCGGGGGGCTGCGTCACGTCGGGAGGGCCGGGGTCGGGTGGGGAGGAGGTGGCCGACGGCATCGGGCCCTGCGGGACGGGCACGACCACGACGGGCCCCATGGAGGGCGGCACTTTCTGTCCGGGCCATAACCAGACGACCAGTAACACCAGTGCCCCAGCTCCACATCCTGCTAATACGGACCCCGCCCCACGCCACAGCATCGGACCATTCTGCCTTCGTACGGGCCCGGGGACGGACATGAGGAGAGCATTCTCATGATGGGAGGGCTGCCCGGAGGGTGCTGCCGTACCCGCAGTCGCGACGACACCTGTCCGGCGGGCGGTCCTGCGCTGCTCCCGCACCCGGCTCACCCCCTTCGAGCTGGGGCTCTGCGGATGATGCGGCGGAGCGCGCGAGTCGCGCCCGGCGGTGATGGCCGACCCGGCGTCCACGGGATGCGATCGCGCCAAATCAGTCCCGCCGAAGGCTGCTTCCTGTGGTTCGGCTTTGCGGTTCATTGACAGTTGCTCAACCACGCTTTTACATTCAGCGGGCGGTCGACGAGATATCCATTCATCGTCGGCCCGGCACAGGGAGTACCTTCCGCACTATCACCGGAGGACCTCATGGAGCACCTGATCAAGAAGATGTCCCAGGACAGCGTCTGGCAGAATTGGCTCGCCGCCAACTCCGCCCAGCAGGCCGCGAAGAACGGCTGCATCAGCGCCGCACCCAAGAGCGGCTGCATCAGCGCGGCACCGAAGGCCGGCTGTATCTCCTGATCGGCCGCAGGGGCGCCCGTGAACAGCTCTGCGAGAGCATTCGCCGCACCGCGGCATGTTCCCGGGCGTCCCGGCTCCGGTTCCCCCGAGCCCATATTTCTTCAGCTGTGCGAAACATGAGAAGGAATTAATGAAGGGCCAGCCGACCAGCGATGTCATCGAGCATATTCGCGACATACCGATCTATCAGGAGTCCCTGGCGAAGGGCCACTTCCCGCTGCTCGACAAGCCGGAGATCGCCCGCGGGTTCCCCGACAACTGGATGACGCCCCGGCTGGCGGCGGCGCTGGCGAGCGGCGAGGCGGAGTTCGTCCTGTCCACCGGCACCAACCACGCCCGGATGCAGATCATCCGGCCGCCGTACTTCCTGCTCCACTCCTACTACGAGCTGTGGAGCAACCACCCCGACATCGCCGGGACATGGGAGTCGGGCTGTCGCCGCGTCTCCCTGACCACGGTGCTCGCGACGGAGCACGTGGCACGGGTCAACGCCGCCCGACGCGGCGTGGAGCTCAAGGGGACCCCCGCCCTGGCGGACCGCTGGCTCGACGCACGTACCTGCTACCTCAACCTCCGTCTGGACCCGGCGCATTGGAGCCGCAGGGACGTACTGCGGATGCTCCGCGAGATCGACCTGGCCCGGAGCACGCACCCGCAGGGCCGGTACCACCTCGACTGCTCCGGGTACCACTTGGCGCACCTGATACAGAAGGCCGAGGCCTTCGGCCTGCTGGACGCGTTCCCCGCGCCGGCCAGCATCGTCCACGCCTACGAGTACACCCCGACGAACGTCCGGCGGTTCCTGCACCGGCGCTTCGCCTGCCCGGTCATCGATCTGTTCGGCAGCACGGAACTGGGCTACCTCTACTACAGCGACCGGGAGGGCCGGTACTGGCCGCACCTCGACCGCATGAGCGTCGAACTCCTGCCGGTGGCCCCCGGAAGCACCATCCACCAGCTCATCGTCACCAGCGTGCGCAATCCCTACATGCCGCTCGTCCGCTACCGGTCGGGCGATTGTGTGCGCACCCTGGACGGCACGCCCGACCCCGCGGCGATCATCCAGTTCTGCGGCCGGCAGAAGGAATTGCTGAGCACGCCGAACGGCCCGGTCGCCCAGGGCGACCTCGACCGGCATATCGCGGACGCTTCCCCCCGGATCTTCCTGCACCAACTCCACCTCCACGGCGACGCCGAAGCCACCCTCCTCTACACGACGTTCACCGATGAACCCGTCGGCGCCACGGAAGCGGCGGCGTTGCGGCAGAGCATCGGTGAACTGACCGGACGTCACTGCCGGATCGAACACCGCACCCATATTCCCATCGGACGCTCGGGCAAGTACGCCTGGCTGAGGGCTGTCCCGTAATCCCTGACGGCCCGCCATCTCCCCCTCAGGAAACGGAGTGCCATGACCAGCGGACACACACTCTCCGCCGACGACCTGAAGCGCCTTCTCGGGGACACGCTGCACACCGAGGTGGTGCGGTATTTCAGCGACAAGTCACCGGACACACCACAGGACTTCGTGGAGCGTCAGATCACCGAATGTCTGCGGTACCTCTACCTCGTCTCCCGGTACCGGGACCGGCTCAGCGGGCTTTTCCTGCCGGTGGAACAGGACATCGACGAAATATGGCACTACCTCATCCTGCAGACCCGTGAGTACCGCGAGCTGTGCGAAGAGCGACTTCCCGGACGGTTCTTCATCAACCACCGCAGCATCGCCTACGAGGACTATCAGGAGGAGCCGGGGCGCGAACAGGCATTGGAAGAGGCATTGCGCTGGATCCCCCTGTACTGCCGGGAATTCGGGCCGTTCGACGAAGGCGCGCTGCCGCACTGGACGATGGTGCGGTTCCTCCATGAGCAGATGGGGATTTCCCTCACGGACATCGCGGACCTGAAACCCATGGCCGTTGCCTGAGCAGAAAACCCTTCGCCCGCATGACGATCGGAAGAACCCCCTTGTCGACTCGCACCGGACATCCGGTCGCCATGAGTGAGGTTCCGGAACAGCGGCGCGTTCTGACCGTGCTGGTACTGGCCCAGATCATCAGCGGCGCCGGGCTCACGGCGGGAATAGCCGTCGGGGCCCTGCTGGCCGAGGAGATGCTCGGCGGGGCCGGACTCGCGGGCGTGCCGAGCGCGCTCTTCACCGCCGGGGCCGCACTCGGCGCGCTCGGCATCGGCCGGCTGTGCACCCGCTGGGGCCGTCGCCCCGGACTCGCACTGGGCTACGCGGTCGGGGCGCTCGGCAGCATCGGTGTGGTGGCGGCCGCCGCCACCGGAAGCGTCGTACTGCTCCTCCCAGCCCTCCTGGTGTACGGGATCGGTACCGCGAGCGGCCTCATGGCGCGCTACGCGGGCGCGGACCTGGCCTCCCCCGCCCGGCGCGGACGGGCCGTGAGCACGGTGCTCTTCGCCACCACGCTGGGTGCGGTGACCGGGCCCCTGCTGGTGACTCCGGCCGGCGAGGTCGCGCACGCCTGGGGCGTTCCGCGGCTCGCCGGACCGTTCCTGCTGGCGGCGGTGGCGTTCACCGCCACCGCGGTCCTGCTCGCGGCCCTGCTCCGGCCCGATCCCCTCCGGCTCGCCCAGGCGCTGGCCGCCCGGACGGCCGGCGCCCCGGACGAGGGCGGGGACACCGGCGAGCAGGGCGACGCGGGTCCGGACGGGCCTCCCGTCGGTGGGCCCGCGCCCGTCGGACGGCACGATGTCGCCGTCGGCACCACCGTGATGGTCCTGGCCCAGGTCGTGATGATCGCGATCATGACGATGACGCCGGTGCACATGCTGGCGCACGGTCATTCCGCCCAGGCCGCGGGGCTCGTGATCTCCCTGCACGTCGGAGCGATGTTCCTGCCCTCCCCGCTCACCGGGCTGCTCGTCGACCGGATCGGCAGACGGTGGGTCGCCTGCGCGTCCGGACCGCTGCTGCTGGCGGCGGGGGCGCTCGCCGCCCTGTCGCCCCCGGGCTCGGTTCCCGCACTCGGCGCCGCTCTCGTACTCCTCGGCCTGGGCTGGAACTTCGGACTGATCAGCGGCACCGCGATCGTTACCGACGCCCTGCCCCCGGACCGGCGCGCCACGACACAGGGGCTGGTGGACGTGGGCCTCGCGGCCGCCGGGGCGGCCGGGAGCCTGGCGTCGGGCCTGGTCGTCGCACGGGACGGTTATCCGGCACTGGCCCTCATGGGCGGGCTGGCCGCTCTGCTGGTCCTGCCGGTGAGCCGGGGCCGGGCCTTTCACATCGGCGGACGATCTTCGCTACGACGAGCCGTGCGCATCGCCCTTTGGGTCTATCGCTATTCGCTTCCCGCCCGTGCGCGTCGACGCCGTTCCCGTTCACCGTCGGGAGCGCGGCCCGACGCCATCGCCGACCAGCGGAAAGGCCCCCGCCGTTAACGAAAGCTTTAACGATGTTCCGGCGGGCCGGGCACACAGAACCAGCGTAAAACGGATAACCCAAAGATTGGGGCTCCCCATACAGCACATCGTGGGCTTAACTTAGGTGGCATGACGTCCCCCCGCTCCACCTTCGGCGGCGGCTACTACGCCGCGTCGTTCCCCGACACTCCGATCTACGACTCCTTGGTCGCGGAGCGGGGAACCCCGCAGATCGCCCCCATCCGTGTGCCGGCCGCGTACGACACCGGCAACAGCTACCTGCCGGCCCTGCCGTCCGCGCTGCCGGCGCTGCCCGCTGCCCCCTCGCAGCAGTCCGGCTCCTACGGCTACCCGCAGCAGCCGATGCCGCAGTACCAGCAGGCTCCGGCGCAGCACGCGCCGATGCAGCCCGCCCAGCTGCAGCACGCGCCCGCGCCGTACATCCCGCAGCAGCCCCAGTCGGCGCGCCCCGCGCCCGCCACCGGGTACGAGTCGATGCGCCCGGCCTCGCCGCGGCCCGCGCCCGCGCAGTCGCCGTACGAGGACCCGTACAACCGGCCGTACCAGAGCCGGGGGTACTGAACCGCGACTCCGTACAGCGAGGTGCGCCGGGGGACGCACCGGGCGTCCGCCCGCACCCAGGACACACGGGTGTGCGGCCGACGCCCCGGAAAACCCACGCGTACGGGGTCCGGGGGTGCTGGCAGGATGGGCGCATGAGTTTTCCCGTGCTCCGGTCCGCCCACGTCTATCCGGTCAAGTCGCTCGCCGCGCGCGCCTGCGGCACGGTCGCCGTCGAGCCATGGGGACTCGACGGCGACCGCCGCTGGATGCTGGTCGACAAAGCGTCGAGAGTCGTCACACAGCGTCAGCAGCCGTTCATGGCACGGATCGCGGCCGAGCCGCTTCCGGGCGGTGGCGTACTCCTGTCCGCGCCGGGCCGTCCGCCCCAGCGGGTCGAGGCGCCGGAACCCGGGCGGATGCTCAGCGTGGAGCTGCACCGGGACACCGTGGTGGTGGAGGAGGGTCCGGACGACGCGCACGACTGGCTGAGCGCGGTCCTCGGTACGGAGGTCCGGCTCGTGCATCTCGACGACCCGTCGCACCGCAGACCCGTCGACCCGCTCTTCGCCCGGCCCGGGGACATGGTCTCCTTCGCCGACGGCTACCCGCTGCTGGTGACCACCACGTCCTCGCTCGACGCGCTCAACGCCCTGATCGCCGCGGGCGACCGGCCGGAGGAGGGCCCGTTGCCGATGGACCGTTTCCGGCCCAACGTCGTGGTCGGGGGGACCGAGGCCTGGGCGGAGGACGGCTGGCGGCGGATCGCCATCGGCGAGGTCGCCTTCACGGTGGCCAAGCCCTGCGGCCGCTGCGTGATCACGACGACCGACCAGCACACCGCCGAGCGGGGCAGGGAGCCGCTGCTCACGCTGGCCCGCCACCGCCGGTTCGGCAAGCAGTTGGTCTTCGGCCAGAACCTGATCCCCGAGGGGACGGGAGTGATCCGGGTCGGGGACCCCGTGCGGATCCTGGATCGATAGGGCCGACGAGAAACGGGCGGCATCGGCACGTTCCTGCTCGCCGCCGGATGCGTCGAGGCGGGCCGCCGGCTGACCGTGGGACGTATGGTGCGGCGGCGGTACGCGCGGCTGGACCGGGAGTGGGCCGCGGCGGGTCCGGACCGGGGCAGGACCGGCACGGGCGGCTGGCCACGGTCGCCCCCGGCCGGGGGCGGCCCGGGGCAACATCGCACCGAGGGACCGACTCGTCAACTCCCTCCCCTCGCGCGCGCTACGGTGGTCCGACCCCGTCCGCCTCCCCGGTGGCGGACGGACCCGAGGCATCGCACAGCACGAGGTGGGGGCAGAGCAACTCCATGGCACAGGGCACGGTCCAGGTGACGCACACCGGCACATCGCGATGGCGCCGCCGCACGGGCGAGTACGCCTCCCTCTCCGCGGCCCTGGAGGCGGCAGCCGACGGCGACGTCCTCACCGTCGCGCCCGGGACCTACCGGGAGAACCTCGTCGTCCACCGTGCGGTGACGCTGCGCGGCCCGGAGGGCTCGGCCGGTTCCGTGCGGATCGCGCCGGTCGACGGCGTACCGCTGACCGTGCGCGCCTCCGCGGTCATCCACGACCTCCATGTCGAGGGCCAGGACTCGGCGGCCCCGGCGCTGCTGGTCGAGGACGGTACGGCAGAGCTGACGGACCTGCGGATCGTGACGCGGTCCGCCGCGGGCATCGAGGTGCGCGGCGCGGCCCGGCCCACCGTGCGACGCTGCACGGTCGACAATCCGGCCGGGGTCGGCATCGCCGTACTGGACGGTGCGGGCGGTGTGTTCGAGGAGTGCGAGATCGTCTCCGCCGGCCAGTCCGGGGTCTCGGTCCGCGACGGCGGGCATCCGCGCCTGGACCGGTGCCGGATCCACCACACGTCCGGGGCGGGCATCGGCGTCACCGGCGAGGGCAGCGGCCTGGAGGCGTTCGGCTGCGAGGTGTACGAGATCAAGGGCAGCGGCATCCAGGTCAGCGCCCGCGCCTCGGCCCAGCTGACGGAGTGCACCGTGCACCGCACCTCGGCGGACGGCGTCACGCTGGACACCGACGCGGTGCTGACGCTCGCCGACTGCGACATCCACGACATCCCGGAGAACGCCGTCGACCTGCGGTCGCGTTCGGTGCTCACGCTGACCCGCTCCACGGTCCGCCGCTTCGGCCGCAACGGGCTCTCGGTCTGGGATCCGGGGACCCGGGTCGACGCCGACCAGTGCGAGATCCACGACAGCACGGGCGACTACCCGGCGGTCTGGGTCAGCGACGGCGCGACGGTGATACTGGACGCCTGCCGGGTGCACGACGTGCCCGACGCGCTCTTCGTCCTCGACCGGGGTTCGCGCGCCGATGTGGTGGACAGCGACCTCTCCCAGATCCGTAACACCGCGGTCTCCGTGAGCGACGGGGCGACCGCCCAGCTGGACGACTGCCGTATCCGGGAGACGTCCACGGGCGCCTGGTTCCGCGACCACGGCAGCGGCGGCACGCTGAACAACTGCACCATCGACGCGGCGCAGACCGGGGTCATCGTCACCAAGGGCGCGGACCCCACGATCGAGCGCTGCACGGTCACCTCGCCTGCCGAGGCGGGGTTCTACGTCTCGGCCGAGGGCCGGGGCACCTTCGACAACTGCCGGGTGACAGGCAGCGAGGGCTACGGCTTCCATGTCATGGAAGGCTGCCGCACCACACTCACCCGCTGCCGTACCGAGCGGTGTGCCCGGGGCGGTTACGAGTTCCCCGAGGGCGTCGGCCTGTCGGGCGGCGGTTCCGCGACCGGACCGGTGGTCGAGGACTGCACGAGCGACGAGAGCGGTCTGCGTACGGGCCCGGCTCCGGCGCCCGCGGTGCTGACGGAAACCCGGTCGGCGCCCGGTCTGCTGGGACCGCTGCCCGGCCAACGCGCGGTCGAGCCCGCTCCGGAGCCGGTCCCCCCGGCGGAACCGGCCCGGGACTCCTCGGCGGTCCTCGGCGAACTGGACGCGCTGGTGGGCCTGGACAGCGTCAAGCGCGAGGTACGGGCGCTGACCGACATGATCGAGGTGGGCCGCCGCCGTCAGGAGGCCGGGCTCAAGGCCGCGTCCGTCCGCCGCCATCTCGTCTTCACCGGCTCCCCCGGTACGGGCAAGACGACGGTCGCCCGGCTGTACGGGGAGATCCTGGCCTCGCTCGGGGTGCTGGAGCGCGGCCATCTGGTCGAGGTGTCCCGGGTCGACCTGGTCGGCGAGCACATCGGCTCGACGGCGATCCGGACCCAGGAGGCGTTCGACCGGGCGCGCGGCGGGGTGCTGTTCGTCGATGAGGCGTACGCCCTCTCCCCCGAGGACTCCGGCCGGGACTTCGGGCGGGAGGCCATCGACACCCTGGTCAAGCTCATGGAGGACCACCGGGACGCGGTGGTCGTGATCGTCGCGGGCTACACCCATGAGATGGAGCGGTTCCTCACCGTCAACCCCGGGGTGGCCTCGCGGTTCTCCCGGACCATCACCTTCAGCGACTACCTGCCCGAGGAGCTGCTGCGGATCGTCGAGCAGCAGGCCGAGGAGCACGAGTACAGCCTGGCGGAAGGCTCCGGGGAGGCGCTGCTGAAGTACTTCACCGTGCTCCCCAAGGGCCCCGCCTTCGGCAACGGCCGCACCGCCCGGCAGACCTTCGAGTCGATGGTGGAGCGGCACGCGGGCCGGGTCGCCCAGCTCGCCGAGACGAGCACGGACGACCTGACCCTGCTCTACCCGGAGGACCTCCCCGAGCTGCCCTTCTGAGTCCGTGCCTCCGCCTGCCGGGGCACCAGCGGGCCCAGTTCGTCGAGGAGGGCGGCGCGCTCCTCGGCGAAGGCCGGGTCGGCCTGGTAGTCGGAGTGCCCGAGGATCGGTTCGGGCAGGGGGAGCCTGGTGGTGCGCCCGTACGCCAGGGGGTCCTTCAAGGGGCCCCGGTCCACTCCCGGGTCGGGGTCGGCGCAGATGCGGACGGGGCCGCCGATCGGGTCGGTGGCCCGCCACAGATTGCGCCAGCAGTGCACCGAGCGGTGCAGTCCGAGCAGCGGCTCGGGGCCGAAGTAGGCCGGGAACCACCGGCCGTACAGCCGCTCCAGGGGCGAGCCGTAGGTGAGCAGTGCGACCCGGCGGCGGGTCGCGTCGGGCAGTTGCCAGACGGCGGACGCGGCGAGCACGCTGCCCTGTGAGTGGCCCGAGATGACGAGCCGGCCCCGGGGTGTGGTCGTCGTCCAGGCGGACATCCGGGAGGCGAGGTCGGGGACGGCGCGCTCGGCGTAGCACGGGGGCGCGAAGGGGTGGGCGGCGCGCGGCCAGAAGGTGCCGACGTCCCAGAGGATGCCGATGGTGCGGCGGGCCGAGGCGTCCTTGTAGGCGCGGCGGCCGCCGGCGACGAACAGGACGAAGCCGAAGCCGATCAGCCAGGAGCCGGTCGACTGGGCGGCCTCGGCGAACGATTCGAGGAGCGGCCCGCTCCCGTCGGCGGCCCGGCCCGGTACCTCCTCGCTGCGCCAGGAGCCGGCTATCGCGCCCGCCCCGAGCAGCAGGGTCGCGGCGGAGACCGCGCCGACGATCCAGGGCGCGGAGTCGGTGAGGGCGGCGGCGGCGCGGATCCGGGCGATGCGGCGGGTACGGCCCTCGTCGGGCGGTTCGGGGGCGTACTCCGCCTCGATGGCCGGGCCCAGCCGGCGGGCGGTGCGCGCGGTGCGGACGATCAGCACCAGGACCGGGACGAGCAGGAGCAGCAGGAGCACCGGGATGACGGAGGCCTGCCAGCTGAGCAGGACCGGCGGCCCGGCGATATCGGTGGCGTGGCCCATGCCAGGGGTGCCGGGCCCGTCGAGCCAGTCGGCGACGCGCTGGGCCACCCCGCCGGTCATCACGCCGCCGAGGGCGCAGGCGAGCATCGCGACCGCGGGGCCGCCGAGTCCGTACAGGATGGTGCGGGGTTCGGGGGTGCGTCGGCGGAGGAGCCGGGCGACCACGGCGAGGGCGACGACGAGGATGCCCTGGCCGAGGGCGAGAAGCCGGAAGGTGGCCTCGCCGGGCAGGCTGCCGGAGGACTGCCAGCCCGGACGCGACCAGGACGCGTACAGGGCGGCGAGGGCGAGCAGGGCGAGTGCGGAGCCGGGCAGATAGGTGATGAGGGCGGCGTCCAGCCGGGTGTCGCGGGTCCGTTCGCTGCGGCCCCGGCGGCAGACGACCCAGACGACGACGAGCGCGCACACGACGATGCCGCCCTCGACGGCCGCGCCGATGAACCGCGGCACCGGGCCCTCGGCGCTCCGGTCATGTCGTGCGGCGGCTCCGGCGACGGCCGCGGCGACGGTCAGGAACCCGGCCGCCGTGTGGGCGGCGCGGAGCCGGGCGACGAGCCGGCGGCCGTACCAGAAGCCGGGCCTGCCGAGCGCGGGGCGGACCGGGGCGGGCGGGTGCGCGGTCCCGTCGGCGTCCGGGCCGGGCGCGCCGGGGCCGTGGGCCTCCTGCGACCCGTCGGGGTCGTGCGCGTCGATGTCCCCTCCGCCCAGGGGGCATTGGGATTCGTACGCGCTCCAGGTCCGGTTGGACAGGTACCACAGGAGCCCCACCAGGGCCCCGGGCACGACGGCCGCCAGGGCGAGGCGGCGGCCGGGCTGGGCCCACCAGCCGCCCTGATGGGCCGACAGGAAGCCGAGCCAGGACCGGCGTTCGGCGCAGACCTCGGTGCCCGCGCACTGCCAGGCCAGCAGGTCCAGGGCGACTTCGCAGGCGGCAGCGGTCAGCAGCACGGTGAGGCTGAGCGCGACGAGCCGCACCAGGACGCCGTACAGCCGGACCGCGCGGGTGCGGCCGGTGGCGGTGGGGCGCATCCAGTGGGCGAGGTTGACCACCATGAACGGCAGGAGCAGCAGCCACAGCGCGCGGGAGCTGTTGCCGGAGGTGAGGCCGGACCAGCAGTACGCCTCGGCGACGGGCTCGTCCCGGTGGCGCTCGGGGTGCTTCTCGGCGTGGGCGTCCTCGGTGCGCCGGTACACGGCGGCGGTCGCGTCCCCGGTGATCCGGACGGTACGGGGGTCGCCCAGCATCTCCTGCGGGGTGGCGCCGCCGACGCCGTGGACGAGCAGTTCCAGTGCGGTCCCGGTGTGCTGCGGGGTCGGGGAGGGAGGCGGGGGCGGGGCGGCAGGAGCCAAGGGGAAACTCTCTCTCGGGCGCGCCGGCCTCGCGGCCGACGAAGACGTGCACAGGAGCGGGTGGGGCGGGCCGGGACGCCGTGCGCTGCGACGTGGTGACCCGCCGGTAGCCCGGACCCAGGATTCCGGGTGCGGGGCGGGTGCGTGAGTGGTCTCACGGAATCTCCCCAGGTGATACGGCCGACATGCCTGCGTGGCAGGATGAGTGTGTCGCGCAGACCGCTGCGGACCGTGGGGCAGAGGGAAGGACCGGACTCGGCGTTGAGCGAGAATCAGAATCTGCTCGCGGAGCAGCGCCGTGCGCTGATCCTCGACGAGGTGCGCAGGCGTGGCGGGGTCCGGGTCAACGAGCTGACCCGGAAGCTGAATGTCTCCGACATGACGATCCGCCGGGATCTGGACGCGCTGGCCCGCCAGGGCGTCATCGAGAAGGTCCACGGCGGTGCGGTTCCGGTTGTCGAGGCGAGTACGCACGAGCCCGGGTTCGAGGCGAAGTCGGCGCTGGAGCTGAGCGCCAAGGAGGACATCGCGCGGGCGGCTGCGGCGTTGGCGGTGCCCGGCAGCGCGATCGCGCTCTCGGGCGGGACGACGACGTTCGCGCTGGCCCGGCATCTGCTGGACGTGCCGGATCTGACGGTGGTGACCAACTCGGTGCGGGTGGCGGATGTGTTCCACGAGGCGCAGCGTCCGGCCGGGGGGCGCGGGGCGCGGCCGGGGGCGGCGACGGTGGTGCTGACGGGCGGGGTGCGCACGCCGTCGGACTCGCTGGTGGGGCCGGTCGCGGACCGGGCCATCGACTCCCTCCACTTCGATGTGCTGTTCCTCGGCGTGCACGGGATCTCGGCGGAGGCCGGGCTCTCGACGCCCAATCTCGCGGAGGCCGAGACCAACCGCCGTTTCGTCCGGGCGGCGCGCCGGATCGTGGTCGTGGCCGATCACACCAAGTGGGGCACGGTGGGCCTGAGTTCCTTCGCCGCGCTGGAGGAGGTCGACACGTTCGTCACGGACGCGGGGCTGGCTCCCGCGACGCGCGCGGAGATCGGGGAGCATCTGCCGGGTCTGCTGGTGGCGGGCGACGCTCCCGCCGAGGCCGCCGACGCCTCGCCCGTCACCGAGGGCTGACGCGGGCGCTTCGGATTCCGTTCGGCTCGGCGGGTGCTCCGGACACGCCATAGGGTCGCGGTGTGGCCGTCTTCCGGATCGAGCGCTTCTCCCCTCTCCCCGCTGCCGAGGCCTGGCGTCGGGTGACCGACTGGGAACGGCACGCCGCACAGGTGCCGTTGACCGTGATCTCGGTCCCGACCGGGCTTCCCGCGCAGCTCGGGACGGTTTTCGTGGCGCGTACGGGGCTGGGCCCGCTGGCGTTCGACGATCCGATGGAAGTGGTGCGGTGGACGCCGCCCGCCGGGGGCCGGGCCGGGGTCTGCCGACTGGAGAAGCGGGGGTCCGTGGTGCTGGGCCGGGCCTCGATCGACGTGCTGCCCACGGATTCCGGTTCCCATGTGGTCTGGGTCGAGGAACTGCGGGTGCGGCTGGTGCCCCGGTGGGGTGATCCGCTGCTCGCCTCCACCGGCCGTCGGGTGTTCGGCAGGGTCCTGGACGCCCTGCTCGCCTCCCCCGGCGACGCGTAGGACCGTCGTAGCCGCGCGACCGGACACCCGCTCGCGGCCATTCGCGGAGCCCGCGTTCCCCCGGAAGGACCCCTGCCGATGGCTTCGATGCCGCCGTACGGAGTCCCCGGCCGGTCGTGCGGACCGTCCGGTGCCAGACTCGGACAGGTGACGGATCTTGACGACGGCTCTGACGCCGGCTCCGACGACCTGAAGCTTCCCGGCGGTCCGGGCCACCGCCCCGACGGCTCGCGTCCGCGCTGTCTGGTGACCGGGGCCACCGGCTACATCGGCGGCCGGCTGGTGCCCGCCCTGCTCGATTCGGGGTACCGGGTGCGCGCCCTGGCCAGAACGCCGCAGAAGCTGCGCGACTACCCGTGGGCGGACCGGGTCGAGGTGGTGCGCGGCGATGTCACCGACGCCGCGTCCCTGGCGGAGGCGATGCGGGGCGTCGATGTGGCGTACTACCTGGTGCACGCCCTCGGTTCCGGTGCGGACTTCGAGGAGACCGACCGTAGGGCCGCCCGGACCTTCGGCGAACAGGCGCGGGCGGCCGGGGTGCGCCGGATCGTGTATCTGGGCGGGCTGACCCCGGCAGGCGTGCCGGAGAAGGATCTGTCGCCGCATCTGCGTTCGCGGGCCGAGGTGGGGCACATCCTGCTGGACTCCGGGGTGCCGACGGCGGTGCTGCGCGCGGCGATCGTCATCGGTTCGGGGTCCGCCTCGTTCGAGATGCTGCGCTATCTGACGGAACGGCTGCCGCTGATGATCACCCCGAGCTGGGTACGGACCCGGATCCAGCCGGTGGCCGTACGGGAGGTGATCCGCTTTCTGGTGGGGAGCGCGGCGCTGCCCGACGAGGTGAACCGGGCCTTCGACATCGGAGGCCCGGACGTCATGACGTACCGGGACATGATGCAGCGCTACGCCCGGGTGGCGGGGCTGCGGCGGCGGCTGATCCTGCCGGTGCCGGTGCTCACCCCGGCGCTCTCCAGCCACTGGGTCGGTCTGGTCACACCGGTGCCCGGCTCCATCGCCCGGCCGCTCACGGAGTCGCTGCGTCACGAGGTGGTCTGCCGGGAGCACGACATCAAGGAGTACGTCCCCGATCCGCCGGGCGGGTCCATCGGCTTCGACCGGGCGCTGCGGCTGGCCCTGAAGCGGATCCAGGAGGCGCGGGTCGACACCCGCTGGTCCAACGCTTCGGTGCCCGGCGCGCCGAGCGACCCGCTGCCCACCGACCCGGACTGGGCCGGCGGCAGCCTCTACCGCGACGAGCGGGAGTTGGCCGTGCCGGTCGGACCGGACGCGCTGTGGCGGGTCATCGAGGGCATCGGCGGGGAGAACGGCTGGTACTCCTTCCCACTGGCCTGGGCGGTACGCGGCCGGCTCGACCGGCTCGTCGGCGGGGTGGGGCTGCGGCGCGGCCGGCGGGACGCCCACCGGCTGCGGGTGGGCGACTCGCTGGACTTCTGGCGGGTGGAGGAGACCGTGCCGGGCGAACTGCTGCGGCTGCGGGCCGAGATGCGGTTGCCGGGTCTGGCCTGGCTGGAGCTGTCGGTGCGCCGCGACGAGCGGAACCGGACGGTGTACGGGCAGCGTGCCCTGTTCCATCCGCGCGGGCTGCCCGGTCACGCGTACTGGTGGAGCGTGTGGCCCTTCCACTCGGTGGTGTTCGGCGGAATGGCCCGCAACATCGCCGAAGCGGCCGCCGCCGAGGAGAAGCGCCGTGCGCCGATGGCCGACAGTGGTACAGACAACTCACGGCCCGGCCGCTAGGGTGTGCCCGGCGGATCAGGGTCGGTGAGGCCGCGGCGTCTGGTGCGGTTCATCGCAAGGCGCTGGAACGTCCTCATCGCGGAGCGATTCGGGCGTTTCGGCAACGCCGCGAGGTGCCGTGCCAGGCGTCGCGGACCCGGCCCTGATCCGCCGGGTACACCCTGGGGTGTGCCCGGCTCAGCACGCCGCAGACCGCCGCAGGCCGCCGGGAGGTGCACACGATGGCACGCCGACTGCGTACCGTGGGACGGGAGTTCGTCGACTCCGCGCCGATACGTCTGGTGTTCGCCGCCGAGGTGTCCGCGCCGGTGGACGTGGTGTACCGCGCGCTCGCCGAGGATGTCGCGTCCTGGCCTTCCTGGTTCACCGCCGTCACCCGGGCCACGCCCACCGACGCGGGCGCGGGCCGGGAGGTGCGGCTGCGGGGCGGGGTCCGGTTCCGCGAGACGGTCGTGGCCGCCGAACCGGACATGTGCTACGCCTACCGGGTCGACGAGTCCAACGCACCTGGTGTGCGGGCCCTGTTGGAGGAGTGGCGGCTCACCCCGGAGGAGTCCGGGACCCGGGTGCAGTGGACCTTCGCCGCCGACGGTACGGGGCTGTTCCGCCTGGTGCTGAGCCTGGCGCGGGCAGGGGTGGGCCGGTCCTTCCGGCAGGCCGTGCGCCGCCTGGACGCGCGGCTGGCGACGACGACGCGCTGAGCGCGCCGGAGCCCGGTGCTCAGCAGGGCCAGGTCCCGGTGGTGAGGAAGTCGTCGATGGCCGCGGTGTACGGGGCGATGTCCAGGCCCTGCTCCTCCAGCCACGAGTCGGAGTAGTACTTGTCGAGGTAGCGGTCGCCCGGGTCGCACAGCAGCGTGACGACGCTGCCCTGCTCGCCGCGCTCCACCATCTCGGCGATCAGCTTGAACGCGCTCCACAGTCCGGTGCCCGTGGACCCGCCGGCCTTGCGGCCGATGGCGCGCTCCAGGGCGCGGACGGCGGCGACGCTGGCGGCGTCGGGCACCTTCATCATGCGGTCGATGGCGCCGGGCACGAAGCTGGGCTCCATGCGCGGGCGGCCGATGCCCTCGATGCGCGAGCCGCGGTCGCTGGTGGCGAGCGGGTCGTTGCGGGTCCAGCCGTCGAAGAAACAGGAGTTCTCCGGGTCGGGCACACAGATACGGGTGTCGTGCTGGAGGTAGTGGACGTAGCGGGCGATGGTCGCCGACGTGCCGCCGGTCCCGGCGGTCGCGACGATCCAGGCGGGCTCCGGGTAGCGCTCCAGGCTCAGCTGCTGGTAGATCGACTCCGCGATGTTGTTGTTGCCGCGCCAGTCGGTGGCGCGCTCCGCGTAGGTGAACTGGTCCATGTAGTGCCCGCCGGTCTCGGCGGCGAGGGCGGCGGACTGTTCGTACAGGGTGCACGAGTCCTCGACGAAGTGGCACCGGCCGCCGTGGAATTCGATGAGGCGGCACTTCTCCGGGCTGGTGGTGCGCGGCATCACGGCGATGAACGGGACGCCGATCAGCTTGGCGAAGTACGCCTCCGACACGGCGGTCGATCCGCTGGACGCCTCGATGACCGGCTTGCCCGGACGGATCCAGCCGTTGCAGAGCCCGTACAGGAAGAGCGAGCGGGCGAGGCGGTGCTTGAGGCTGCCGGTGGGGTGCGTCGACTCGTCCTTGAGGTAGAGGTCGATTCCCCACGCCTCGGGCAGCGGGAAGCGCAGCAGGTGGGTGTCGGCCGAGCGGTTCGCGTCGGCCTGGACCTTGCGGACGGCTTCCTTCAGCCAGGCCCGGTACTCCGGGTCGCTGCGGTCGACGTCCACGGTCGCCGTGGCCCCGTGCCCGCGTACGTACTCACTGGTATCCATGGGCCTGCTCCTGTTGGTCGTCGATCCGGTGCTCGCACCTCCACGATATGCACCCCACCTGCGCAAACGGTCACTTTGATGGTCCATAGCGCTGCCTTTGACCCGTGCCCGCGGGGGCGGCTGTCACGGGCGGGGCGGGCGGCCGCCCACCGGGGCTCCGGGCCCTCTGGCGATCCGGGCCGTACCGGGGCACACTGCACAGCAGGAGTGGCGACGAAGGGGGGCGGATCCGCGATGGCGGACGTCGAGTTCAGTGCGTCGGGGGTCAGGATCGAGCGCTTCACCCGATCGCTGACCAGGGCTGGTCAGGTGGTCGTCAAGGACGGCCGGCTGTCCCTGCTCACGAGCAACGGGCGGGAGATCGACAGCGCCCCGGTGGGCACGGTCAGCGCACGCAAGTGGTGGTTCATCGCGGCGGATTCCGTCATCGCCCGAGTGAACGGGGTGCGCTACCGGTTGACGATGGGGCAGCGCAGCCGCAGACGCGACGGAGCGGCTTTGCTGCGGCGTTTCCTGGAGACGCTGCGCAGTGCGCGCGGCCGCCGGGACTGACCCGACCAGTACGGACAACGGCAGGCGGTTCCCGGGACTGATCCGACCAGTACGAACACGGCGGGCGGTTCCCGGGGGCGCCGGGCTGCGCCGCGAGTTGCGGAGCCGTACCCCCTGAGCCACGCTGGATCCATGTCACTGAAGGTGCACCCTCGGTGACAGAGCGATCCGCTCCACGGACCGGGTCGCGCGACACGAGCAGACACGACAAGAGCAGAGCGGATTCGGCAGTCAGTCGTCCGCCGGCCCCGTTCGCGTCTCTTCTCTTCTTCCGGACCTATTTCGGGGAGTCGCAGCCGTGATCAGCGAGCCAAGCAGGCACTGCACGGTGGAGCTCCAGGCCCTGCCGTCGCGGATCGGTCAGGTCCGCAGAATCATCTCGGCGCAACTGCGCTACTGGCATCTCGATCCTCTGATCGACCAGGCGGCCCTGGGCGTCACCGAGCTTCTCACCAACGTTCACCGGCACGCACAGCCGGACAAGTCATGCACCGTCGACATCGAGCTGCTGCTCGACCGCCTGACGGTCTCCGTCCACGACCACGACCCGCGCCTGCCCACGGTGAACGAGGCGGACTCGTTCGCCACGTCGGGCCGGGGCCTGGCTCTGATCGCCGCCGTCAGCGAGAGCTGGGGCGTGCGGCCGATCGGCCCGGCCGGGAAGGCCGTCTGGTTCACCCTGCCCGCAGCCTCCGGCGCCTCGACCCTGCCACCGCTCGCGGTGTACGGGTCGATGACCGACGGGCCGTTCGGGGCCGTGACCATCACCCCCGACGACATCGTGGCCCTGCCCGCCCGGTCGGCTGTCGTCGGCTGACCGGCGGGACGGGCCGGAGGGGAGGGCGGCGGAGCGGTTTCGTACCGCTGCGCCGTCCTCCGTTCCGTCACGGCCGGGGTCACGCCCTGCCGGCGCTCGCGGTCCGGCCGAACTGTTCGTCCGGCACGGACAGTCGGCGCCCGTACTCATCCCCGTTCCCGTCCCCGTTCCCGTTCTCATCGATGTCGATGTCGATGTCGATGTCGCCCGCGCACCTCCCCTCCTCCCCTCCTCCCCTCCTCCCTTCCTCCCCTCTGTACCTACTAGTATGTACACTTAGTTCATGAGTACCCCGAACCGGCTGATCGAGGCCACACAGGAGCTCCTGTGGGAGCGCGGCTATGTGGGCACCAGCCCCAAGGCCATTCAGCAGCGGGCCGGCGCCGGCCAGGGCAGCATGTACCACCACTTCAGCGGGAAGCCCGAGCTGGCGCTCGCCGCCATCACCCGTACCTCCGAGGAGATGCGCCGGACCGCGGGGCGGCTGCTGGACGGCCCCGGGAGCGCGTACGAGCGGATCGCGGCGTATCTGCTGCGCGAGCGCGACGTGCTGCGCGGCTGCCCGGTGGGGCGGTTGACGATGGACCCGGACGTCATCGCCGACGACGAGCTGCGCGCACCGCTGGACGACACGCTCGACTGGCTGCACGGCCGGATCGCAGCGATCGTCCAGGAGGGCGTGGACGGGGGCGAGTTCACTCCGGGGACCGATCCCGGGCCGGTCGCGGCGGCCGTCGTCGCCACGGTGCAGGGCGGCTATGTGCTGGCCCGCGCCTCGGGCTCGCCCGCCGCGTTCGACCGCGCGGTGGAGGGGCTGCTGACGCTGCTCGCCGCCCGCGGTCCCCAGATCTGAGGAGTCCCGCGTGCACGCCATGCAGTACGAGATCACGCTCCCGGCCGACTACGACATGAGGGTCATCCGTGCCCGGGTCGCGACCAAGGGCCATCTCCTCGACGACTTCCCGGGGCTCGGCCTCAAGGCGTATCTGATCCGGGAGCGCGAGGCGGGCTCCCCGGTGAACCAGTACGCCCCGTTCTACCTGTGGAACGCCCCCGAGGGGATGAACGCCTTCCTGTGGGGCGCGGGATTCCAGGGCCTGGTCGACGACTTCGGCCGGCCCGAGGTCCAGCACTGGACGGGCCTGGCCTACGAGGAGGGGCCGTCGTCCGGCGCCCTCCCCCGTGCGGCCGTCCGGCTGCGGCGGCCGGTGCCCGCCGGGGTGCGGCCCGCCGACGCCGTCGGGGCGGCACTGGCGGAAACTCGCCGGACCGCCGCCCTGCCCGGGGTGGTCAGCACCGCACTGGCGGTGGATCCGCGCCGCTGGGAGCTGGTGCACTTCACCCTGTGGGAGCGGCCGGAGCCCGGGGCGGCGGGCGAGTCCTACGAGGTGCTGCACCTGTCGTCACCGGAGGCCGGCCGGCTGCGGCGGGGGCGGCAGTGGTGAACGGGACGTAGACGGCGGGGCCGATCGGGCTTCGGGCAGCGCGGGCTTCGGGTCGGAGCGGGCTTGGGACCAGGGCACGCTTCAAGCCGGCGCGGGCTTTGGGCCAGCGCGGACTTCGGGCCGGGGGGGTTCGGGCCGGAGCGGGCTTCGGACCAGGGCGCGCTTCAAGCCGGCGCGGGCTTGGGGCCAGCGCGGACTTCGGGCTGGAGCGGCTTCGGACCAGCGCACGCTTCGAACCGGCACTGATTCAAACCGGCACAGGCCTCAAGCCGGCGCACGTTTCATGCCAGGGCGGCGAGGGGGTCGTCGAGGACCGGCTGCCAGGCCAGTTCGGCTGCGCCCACCAGGCTGTTGTACGCCAAGGTGCACGGCAGGATCGGCACACTGCCGCTGCGCCCCCACAGGCTCCGGTCGGCGACGACGGCGCGCAGCCGTTCCGGGTCCGCCTCCAGCAGGTCGCGGTGGAGCCCGCCGAGGATGATGCGGTCGGGGTTGAGGATGTTGACCAGCCCGGCGAGCCCCAGGCCCAGGCGGTCGATCAGCGCCTCGGCGGCGTGACGCACGGCGGGGTCGCCGTACTCCGCACGGAGCAGGTTTCCGGCCTGCTTGAGGAGGGACTCCTCGGGGCCCGGTTCGCGGCGGGCGGTGGCGAGGAAGGCGAGCGGGTCGGTCTCCACGTCGAGGCAGCCGCGCCCGCCGCAGTGGCAGGGCCGCCCCTCGGGGTTCACGGTGAGATGGCCCACCTCCAGCGCGAGGCCAGAACTGCCGCTGTGCAGGCGGCCGTCGAGCACGAGTGCCCCGCCGACGCCCCGGTGGCCGGTGGCCACGCACAGGAGGTGCTGGGCGCCGCGCCCCGCGCCGTGCCGGTGCTCGGCCAGCGCCGTGAGGTTGACGTCGTTCCCGGTGAACGCGGGGCCGGCGATGCCCGCTTCGCGGACGCAGGCGGCGAAGATGTCCCGGACCGGAGAGCCGGCGGGCCAGGCGATGTGCAGCGGGTTGAGGGCGGTCCCCTCCGGCTCGGCGACCGCGGAGGGCACCGCGAGGCCGGCCCCGGCGCAGCGCAGCCCGCTCTCGCGCAACAGGCCCGCCCCCGCCTCCACGACCTCGCCGAGCACCTGCGCGGGGTCGGCCATCACCGCGACGCAGCCCGGCGAGGTGGCGACGATCCGGCCGCCGAGCCCGACGAGCGCGGCCCGGAAGCCGTCGGCGTGCACCTGGGCGGCGAGGACGACGGGGCCGGTCTCCAGGACGGACAGCCGGTGCGAGGGACGGCCCTGGGACCCGGCCGCAGAACCGGGGCTGGAGTCGACCCGGATCAGCCCGAGCGCCTCCAGTTCCGCGGCGACCGCCCCGGCGGTGGCGCGGGTGACGCCGAGTTCGGAGGTGAGCACGGCCCGGGTGGGGGCGCGTCCGGTGTGGACCAGTTCCAGTGCGGGCCCGAGCGCACTGCGGCCCCTCTCCAACTTCGTCCGGGTGGTGGTCGCCTTGCCGTTCATGGGGGCGAGTCTCCCATGATCCGGAGGCGTCCCGGACGCCCAGGGCCGGTGCGGGGATCCCGTTCCGGCCACGGCCGCACCCCTTGAACGTCCGGTGCGCAGCAGTGTTGCGTCCGCCGTCGGAGCGCCCCTGTGCCGATTTTATGCCGCGCCTAAACAAACTACGGACGGAAAGGGGACGGGAACACGGACCAGGACGAGGACGGCTGCGACGAGGAGCGTGGTCCACACGTCCCATGACCTGGTGCGGACCGTGCCACAGTGACCGACTGCCCGACCATGACCATGACAAAGGCCAGGACCATGACCAGGGCCGGTGCCCTGATGGACTGCTCGGCCGCACCTGGCGCACACGCCGCCCGAGCCGGCGACGGTGTCCACATCGCCCTCGATGTCTGCGGCCGAGCGCTCGGGCCGGTCTTTCAGCTCACCGACGACCTTGCTCGGCATCCGGGAGCAGCCGGCCGCGACCGGGAAACCAGCCGGCGCGCCACCGCACGTCCCTTCGGCCGCTACGGCTGCCCGCGTCGCCTCCCGATCCGGTACGGCGAGACCGGCGTCCGTCCACGGCGACGCCTTGATCGCCGCGGGCAGCTCGGTCTCGCGGAACAGCACCTGCGCGATGGCGTTGGGCTCGCCGCCCGGGTGCCAGGGGCGGCCCAGGTGGAAGGAGCCGGCAGGGGCGTCGCTGATGACCTGGGACCTGGTGATCAGGAAGCCGTACGGGTTGTCCTTCCAGGTGGAAGCCGCGGTGATCCAGCCGTTGTTGGTGGTGGAGCCACGGTAGAGCGCCTTGATGACGGAGTTCTCGATCACGGTGGTGGCGCGCCCGTAGATGAAGTCGACGTCTCCCTCGATGTAGGAGTCGCGGATGTAGACGCGGCGGTTGACGTTCAGCTTGGGGGTGTCGGTCATGAGGGTGTCCTGGTTGCCCAGGAAGGCGGTGTTCTCGAAGACGATGCGGTCGCCGGTGGTCTTCATGGCGAGCGCCTGCTCGCCCTTGAGCTCGTGGGCGGCCTCGTCGAAGTCGTTGGCGAAGGTGAGATTGCCGGCGGTGACGTCGTTCGCGGCGATCAGCACGGTGGCGCTGCCGGTGGAGCCGCCCTGCTCCGCCGGGGTGTCGTACACGATCTTGGTCTGCGAGCGGTCCCGGCCCGTTCCCCGCAGCGCGAGGAGCGGCTTGGTCGCGGGAATGCGGACCTTCTCGCGGTACGTGCCCGGAGCCAGCTTCAGCGTGACCGTGGCGTCGTTGCCGGTGGGTACGGCGTCGACGGCGGCCTGCACGGTCGGGTAGTCGCGCGGCACGTCGAGCTCGATGTTCGTGCCGAGAGCCGGCTGCGGGCCGGAGAACTTCCGTACCAGCGCCGGGACGGCGGCGGCCGGGTCCAGCCGGTAGTCGTAGAAGTCGCGCGGATCGAAGGCGGTGCCCCGTGTGTCGTGGCGTCCGGTCGTGTTCTTCAGGATCGAGCCGCGCTGGACGAGTTCGGCGGAGGTATCGGCCTGGAAGGGGTACTGGACGTCTTGGTAGTAGCCGTTCTCGATCACCATCCTGGTCTTGCCGCGCGACCAGTTGCCGTACGTCCAGACCGGGTCGCCGTCCTGGACCTGGGCCGACATGTAGTTGTTGTAGAGGTGCGCGTAGGCGCAGTTGTCGGCGGACGGGTTGCGCTGCTTGGTGCCGTTGAACCAGTTGTGGTCGATGGTGACCTGTGTCTTGACGTTCTCCGTCCAGCCGATGCCGAACGCCTTGTTGTGGTTGTCGAAGCGGTTGTACGAGACGGTGACGTACTGGCTGTCCTTGCGCAGGTCGATCAAGCCGTCACCCATGTGCGTGAGGTGGTTGTGATCGATCCAGACGTGGTCGACGGAGTCCATCTGGATGGCGTCGAAGTCCTGGGACTTGCCGTCCCAATCGCCCTCGACGTACGTGTCGCGGATGGTGAGGTTGCGGATGATGACGTTGTGCGTGCCGGGCCGCAGGTTCAGTCCGCCGTGGACGAGCTCCCCGGATGTGCCCACACCGATGATGGTCTTGTCGGAGGTCACGTCGATCTCGGCACCGTAGGGGGCCACGTCGACGGAGCCCTTGACCCGGATGATGTAGGGGCCTTCCGCCGCCGCGTACGCGGCGAGCGAGGCATGGTCGGTGACGGTGACGACCTTGCCGCCCGCCCCGCCGGTGGTGCCGCCCGCGAGCGAGGCGAAGCCGTGCGCGGTGCCGGACAGCCGATGGGGTGCGGCGACTGTTCCGGAGGCGGTGGCGGTGACCGCGGCCGGCGCGGCCGCCCCGGCGGTCTGTACGGGGCTCAGGGCGAGCACGGCAGCCAGCGCGGCGACGGGGGCCACCGCTCGCGCGCACAAGCGCTTGCCAGGAAGGGGGACGTGTTTCATGAAGGACTCCCAACAGATGTGAGGATGCGGTCGCTCAGCTTCGGGGGGCGCTCAGCCGACAGGGGGTACCACAAGGGTGGCCCGAAGGGAGCGGCGAGCTGCCGGAGTGGGCATCGGGCGGCACCGTCCTTGCTCGGCTGTACGGCAAGCGCTTGCTGCAACCACATGCGCCGACCCGGCCCGGACGATCTCCGAGTCGACTGGAGAGAGGGTGCGCACACGGCGTACAGGAGGGGCCGAAATCGGCGCGGATGCCACAGCCACCCGAGGCCGGATCCCGCATCTCATATACGACGCACGACCTATGACGGGTCGAAGCTAGAAGCGGCGGCAGATTTAGTCAACGCCCATGACAAAACAAGTGGGGGTACGGGCCGCCTCGCGGCGGCACTGACAGCTGCAGCCCTTACCTCACGCAAGGGGTGGGTTCACCGGCGGCAGCTCGGCGGCTACGACGCCCGCCCGGCGGCTCCACCGCCACACAGGCGGCGTCGGGCACCGGAGAAGCCGCGACCTCACGGGCCGTACCGCCCGACCACTCCCCCGCCGATCGCCGCCGACACCGACGCCCAGCACCCGGATTTCGCCGCACGGAAACGCGGCCCCGTGGCGCGGACGTTGGGCCACGGAGGGCGGTGGTCCGACCATGGGCCACGGCATCCACCAGTACGACCTGCCGCTGCATCTGCTCGGCGACTGGACCGAGGTTCGCGCGATGGCGTCCCGGCCGGTCCACGACACGGAGAGCGAGGACGTCTCGACGGCGCTCGTGCGCTTCGCCGGTGGAGCCCTCGCGACGGTCGTCAACAGTGTGGTGTCGCCCCAGGAGGTGAGCCGTATCCGCGTCGACTTCACCGAGGCGACGGTCGAGCTCACCCATCTGTACGGCCACGGCAACGACGACTGGGTCTACACCGCCGCCCCGCACGTCCCGCCTCCGCGCGCCGCCTCGTGGCGGACGCCCCACGCCGACGTACCCAGCTCGCACACGGCGCAGCTCGGCGTCGTCCTGGACGCCTTCGGCAAGGGCGTCCGTCCGCCGGGCGGCGGCGACGACGCGCGCAGGACCCTGGAGTTCGCCACCGCACTGTACAAGGCGGCCTTCACGGGGGCGGCGGTGCGCGCGGGCGAGGTCGTTCCCGGCGACCCGTACCACGAAGCCATGCACGGCGGCCACCCCGACTGGAGTCCCGCACGAAGAGCCTCCAGGTCACCCACGTGCACGGAGAGCACGTCTCGATCGGCTGCCGCGGCATCGAGCTGCTGCGGTACGTCTACCGTCCCGACCCGGCCGCCTTCGAGTGTCCCAAGCCTTACGTCCACCCGTTGCGCACCCTCGGGGGAAGCGGGGTCACGGGATACCGGCCCAGCGACCACCGCTGGCACAAGGGTCTGCAGATGACGGCCAGTCACCTGTCGGGGCAGAACTTCTGGGGCGGCAACAGCTACGTTCCCGGCTTCGGGTACCAGGAGCTGCCCGAGCGGGTCGGCTCGATGCGCCATGACGGCTTCCCCGTCCTGGTGGCCGAGGACGACCACGTCAGGCTGGGCGAGGAACTCACGTGGATCACCCGCGGCGGAGAGCAGTGGGCACGCGAGCGGCGCGGGCTCCTCGTCCACTCGATCGACGCCGACGCCGGCTCCTGGGCCCTCGACTGGACCATCGACCTCACCAACCTCCGGGACGAGCCACTGCGTTTCGGTTCGCCGACCACCGCCGGCCGGGAGATGGCCGGATACACGGGACTGCAATGGCGGGGGCCCCGGGACTTCACCGGCGGTACCGTCATCGGCTCGACCGACACGGGACCCCCAATGGGCGCGCAGTCGGCCTGGCTGGCATTCACCGCGCGGCGGGACGGCGTCGACGCAGACTCGACGCTGGTCTTCGCCCACGCCCCGGAGAACCTCGACGCGTCCACCGCGATCAACTCGTCGCACTGGTTCGTGCGGTCGGAGCCCGTACCGACCGTCGCGTTCTCCTGGGCCTTCTTCGAGGAGTTCACCCTCCCGCCAGGCACGTCCTTCAGCTACCGCTACCGGGTGGTGGTCGCTGACGGAGCCTGGGACCGCGACGGGGTCGCCGCCCATCTGAAGGATCTGCCGTGGTGAGCCCGCATCCGCTGCCGGGGGCGGTCGGCCTGTCGCACCTGAGCCCCTACGACTGGGAAGCGGTGGACGGGGTGTGCGGCGGGAGCCCGCATCTGCATCTGGCGTGCACGGAGGCGTACGTCGTCACGGGGGGTTTCGGAGCGGTGCAGACCCTCACTCCCGCGGGGTACCGGGAGACGCCGCTGGAGCCTGGTTCCGTCGTGTGGTTCACCCCGGGCACGGTGCACCGCATGGTGCAGGGCTCGAACCTCCGGGTGACCGTGCTGATGCAGAACAGCGGCCTGCCGGAAGCCGGTGACGCGGTCTTCACCTTTCCACCCGACGTGCTGACCGATCCTGAACGGTACGAGGAGGCCGCGGTGCTGCCCGAGGGCACCGGCCCGAAGACGGAGAAGGCCGCCCGGCGCCGCCGTGACCTGGCCGTCGAGGGTTACCTCGTCCTGCGCGAGGCTCTCCGCCAGGACGACCCCGACCCGTACCTCGCCTTCCAGCGAGCGGCCGCGCGCCTGGTCCGTGACAGAGTCCCCGCCTGGCGCGACCGATGGCGGACGGGCGCCCCGGCCGCGGCGGAACGCACGGGCGCCCACCTCAGTGTTCTGGAGTCGGGGGACACTTCCCACCTGCGGGCCGCCGGAACGTATCTGGCCGAACCCGCGCGACGCGGCGCCTTCGGTATGTGCGGCTACCGCGACACCTACGCCGCGGGCGACAGCGCGAGACCGAGCGGCGGAGGCTGATCGCGTTCCTGTACCGCCGAAGTGTGCGTCACTGGCCAGGGCGGGGAGCCGCGCTCCGTTTTCACAGGAGACACATGGGTCGATGACAGCGGACAGAAGGGGCGCAACCCTGCTGTTCTCGGCATGCAGAAATCTCCCCTTCCCCGCCGCGGGCTCCTCGCCGCGACGCTCGGCGTCGCCCTCTTCGGCGCGAGTGCCTGCGGAGGCTCCACGGGCGCCTCGACCAGCTCCTCCCCGACGGCCGGCTCTCCGACCGCCACTGCCACGAGCCGCGACCAGCGGGTTCCGAGCCTGGAGAACCTGACGACGGAGGTGAAGGACAAGTTCAAGCAGTACACCTAAAAGGACACGGAGAGCGGCAGATCCCTGCCGTACAACCTGTACCTCCCCACCGGCTACGACTCCGCCAAGAAGTACCCCCTGGTGCTCTACATCGCCGACTCCAGCCTTGTCGGCAAGGACGTGACCGCCCCGCTGTCACAGTACGGCGCGCTGATCTGGGCCGGCGCCGGCGACCAGGCCGAGCACGAGAGCATCGTCCTGGTTCCCGAGTACCCGGAGGTGATCATCGATGATCACGGCAGCTACACCACGACCGACTACGTCGAGGTGACCAGGCGCCTGCTCGACTCGGTCACCGGTGAGTACAGCGTGGACCCGAAGCGGGTCTACGGCACCGGGCAGTCCATGGGCTGCATGACAGTCATGTACCTGGCCACCAAGCACCCCGATCTGTTCGCCGCCGAGATGTTCGTCTCCGGCCAGTGGGACATCAGCGAGCTCGGGAACCTGGCGAAGGAGAAGTTCGTCTACGTCGCCGCCGGTGGTGACGAGAAGGCGTCGGCAGGGCAGACCGAGGTCCAGAAGATGCTCAAGAGCGACGGAGTCCCGTACCAGACCGCAACCTGGGACGCGACCTGGTCAGCGGCGGAATTGCAGGCCGCCGCTGACAAGTTGTTCGCCGCCGGAGACAGCACGAACTTCGCCACGTTCGAGAAGGGAACCGTGCTCCAGGTCTCCGGAGCGTCGGCCGCCCCGATGGGCGGCGAGCACATGGCCTCCTTCGAACCCGCCTACAAGATCCCCGCACTGCGGGACTGGCTGTTCGAGCAGACCGCCTGACGGTGTGCACAGGCGAGGCCACAGACACCTACCCAGGGCCTCGGTCCGAAGGAGAGGCCCCCATGGGAACAGGAGCATCCGCAGCCCGCTGAGCCAGTGGTCGGACGTCCGGTCCAGGTCGGACGCCGAATGCCGCCGGAAGAACTCCGCGGTCACCCGACGCGAAGTCGCCTCGTCGGCACCGTGCTTGGCGCCGTACTCGCAGTACTCCTTGCGGTGCCGCCCGCCCGGGGCGGCACCGGCCAGGCGCAGCCCGGACAGTCGAAGCCGGTCGCCTGGTTGACGTCCAGCAGCGTCAGCGCCGTGCGCCGTACGCTCGTCCGGCCCAGGGCGTACTGCAGCGCGTGCGCGACGCCGGGTGCGCCGGTGCCCCGGGTCCCGGGCGGGGTGATGGGCAGACGCTCGTCCCTCAGGTCCTCGATCTCGCTCATCGCCGACCAGTCCATGCGTGCTCGGATGTCATGCCGTGAACACTCGCCCGGCAGCCCCGTCCTGCTTCGTCTCCCGGCCCGCCCTTTCCGAGGGGATCCGCGAGCTGGAGGAGGAGTTCGGTGTGGCGCTGGTCCGCCGTGGACGGAGGCACGGTGGCCCGACGGTGATCACCCGCACTCCGCAGGGAGTGCGCCGCGGGGGCCCCGGTCCGGGAGCGGACCGGGAGCCGGTCGCCTGCGGTCAGCCGGTCCGGGCATCGGGCAGGCCGACCGAGCGGGCCAGTTCCCCCGCGGCCTGCCGGAACAGCGGCTCGCGCGCCTCGACGACCCGGTTGAACTGGCCGAACAGCTCGAAGGAGATCAGGCCGAACAGCTGGGCCCAGGCGGCGACCAGGGCCGCCACAGCCGCCGGAGGCACGTCCGGGGCGAACTCGGCGGCCATCCGCTCGGCGTCGGAGCGCAGGCCGGGCGCGAGAGGAGGCACCGTGAGGTCGTCGGCCCGGAACGCGGCACGGACGATGTCGATGAAGACCAGGCCCACCCGGGACGCGGGCCCCACCGTGTCCGTCGGGGCGATGTAGCCGGGAACGGGCGAGCCGTAGATCAGGGCGTACTCATGGGGGTGGGCGAGCCCCCATTCCCGTACGGCACAGGCCACGGCGACCCAGCGGCCGGCGGGCGGGGCAGTGCCCGCATGCTCTCCCGCCGCTCTTTCCGCGACCTCGCCCACCGCGTCGAACGCGTCGACGATCAGCGCGGTGAGCAGGTCGTCGCGGCTGGGGAAGTAGCGGTAGAGCGCGGAGGAGACCATACCCAGCTCCCGGGCCACGGCCCGCAGCGAGAGCTTCGCCGCACCCTCCTGCGCGAGCTGTTTCCTGGCCTCGTCCTTGATGGCCGCGGTCACTTCGATGCGGGCGCGCTCCCTGGCCCCTCGGATGGTGCTCATGCGATCAGTCTGTCATGGCGTCGGATCACCGACCAGAAACGAGAGCGGGCATCAATGAAGAGAGCAGTGCTCTTGCTTTTGTGCGCCGACTCCGCGCACACTGATCTCAAGCGAGAGCACCGCTCTCCCTCTTCTCCGCACCGCAGCAGCAACCACACCGCGGGAGTCACCATGTCGCAGCAGACGTACTACCTCCGGGCGAGCGCCGCCGCCAACCGCCTCAACATGGTCGTCGGCCTGCTGGCCCGGTACGGCATCAGCCTGATGGGCTCCGCCGAGATGACGGTGCGCGGACGCAGAAGCGGGCAGCCGCAGCGCGTCCCGGTCAACGCCCACGCCTTCGAGGGCGAGCGGTACCTCGTCTCGGCCCGGGGCCACTCGCAGTGGGTGCGCAACATGCGCGTCGCGGGCGGCGGGGAGCTGCGGCTGGGGCGCAAGGTCAGCCGGTTCACCGCCGTGGAGATCGCCGACGACGCACAGAAGGCCCGGATCATCCGGGCCTATCTGAAGCGGTGGGGCTGGGAGGTCGACCAGTACTTCCAGGGGGTCACGGCGAAGTCCACGGACGCCGAGCTGCTGGCGGCCTGCCCGGACCACCCGGTCTTCCGCATCACGGACGCGGGCTGACCGTGCGAAGGGCTCGCCTCAGCGGTCCATCGCGGACAGCGCCCGCTGCGCCAGCGGGTGCGTACGGACCAGTTCGGCCAGCGATGTGGTCCCCCGGGTGATCCCGGCGAACGCCTTCCACGCCGGGCGGAAACCGGTCAGCACCGCGTGCAGCACTCCCGGGCGGCGTTCGAACAGCTTGAGCATGCGGCGGCCGACGCCCATCTCCACGCCGAGCCCGGCCTTGATGGCGAAGGCGTAGTTGAGGGCCTGGCGGCGGGCGTCCACCGCGTCGTGCGACTCGGCGATCCTGACCGCCCACTCCCCCGCGAGCCGGCCGGAGCGCAGCGCGAAGGAGATGCCCTCGCGGGTCCACGGCTCCAGCAGTCCGGCCGCGTCCCCGCAGACCACGACCCGGCCGCGGGAGAGCGGCGAGTCGTCGCTGCGGCAGCGGGTCAGGTGGCCCGAGGAGACAGCCGGCTCGAACCCGGCGAGGCCGAGGCGGGCGATGAAGTCCTCCAGATACCGCTTGGTGCCCGCGCCGTCGCCGCGCGCCGAGATGACGCCCACGGTGAGGGTGTCCCCCTTGGGGAAGACCCAGCCGTAACTTCCCGGCATCGGGCCCCAGTCGATGAGCACCCGGCCCGCCCAGTCCTCCGCGACGGTGGCCGGAACCGGGATCTCCGCCTCCAGGCCGAGGTCGACCTGGTCGAGCTTCACCCCGACATGGGCTCCTATCCGGCCCGCGCTGCCGTCCGCGCCGACGACCGCCCGCGCGAGCACCGTCTCGCCACCGGCCAGCACCACGGCGACCGTTCGCCGGTCGGGCACGGCGGGACCGTGCTGCTCGACCCGCACCACCGATGACCCGGTGCGCAGTTCGGCCCCGGCCTTCTGCGCCTCCTCCACCAGACCGGCGTCGAACTCCGGGCGGTTGATCAGCCCGAAGAGCATGCGCCGGGAGCGGCGGGTCCGGGACAGTTTGCCGTTGAGTGAGAAGGTGACCGCGTGGATGCGGTCCTTCAGGGGCAGTTCGAATCCCGGCGGCAGGGAGTCCCGCGAGAAGCCGATGATTCCCCCGCCGCAGGTCTTGTAGCGCGGCAGTTCCGCTTTCTCCAGCAGCAGGACCCTCCGGCCCGCCACGGCTGCCGCGTACGCCGCCGATGCGCCGGCCGGTCCCGCGCCGACCACGACGACATCCCACACGGTCGACTCTTCCGGCTCATGTCCGGCGTCTGCGTTCTCGCTGCTCACGATGTGCTTCTGCTCCTGATCCGACCAGTGGCCCCAAGCTGCTCACGGCATCCTACGGCGCGTTCCGGCCAAGCCCTCCTGTGGGAGGATCGGCGATGATTTTGTCGTACATGCGTCGCCGCGCAGACGGCGTCGCACACGGTCGCGTACACACCGCGCCCTACTCATAACGTCGCACCCACGAGGAGCGTGCCCATGACCGCCCGTCCGATTTCCGAGACCGTCGCCTCGTTGATGCCCCGCGCCCGGGGGGAGCTGGCCGAACTGGTGGCGTTCCAGTCGGTGGCGGACCCGGCGGTGTTCCCGAGGAGCGAGTGCGAGGCGGCGGCGAACTGGGTCGCCGACGCGCTGCGCGCCGAGGAGTTCACGGACGTCGCCCTGCTGGACACCCCCGACGGGACGCAGTCCGTCTACGGGTTCCTGCCCGGACCGGCCGGTGCGCCGACCGTGCTGCTCTACGCGCACTACGACGTGCAGCCGCCGCTGGACGAGCCGGCGTGGATCTCCCCGCCGTTCGAGCTCACCGAGCGCGACGGCCGCTGGTTCGGCCGGGGGGCCGCCGACTGCAAGGGCGGGTTCATCATGCACCTGCTCGCGCTGCGCGCCCTCAAGGCGAACGGTGGCGTTCCGGTCTCGGTGAAGGTGATCGCCGAGGGCTCCGAGGAGCAGGGCACCGGCGGTCTGGAGCGGTACGCGGAGGCGCATCCGGAGCTGCTGGCGGCCGACACGATCGTCATCGGCGACACGGGGAACTTCCGGGTCGGGCTGCCGACGGTCACGGCGACGCTGCGCGGGATGACGATGCTGCGGGTGCGGCTGGACACCCTTGAGGGGAACCTGCACTCGGGGCAGTTCGGCGGCGCGGCCCCGGACGCGCTGGCCGCGATGATCCAGCTGCTGGCCTCGCTGCGCGCCGAGGACGGGACGACCACGGTCGACGGTCTGACGGGCGACGCCGACTGGGACGGGCTCCAGTACCCGGAGGCGGAGTTCCGGCAGGACGCCAAGGTGCTGGACGGGGTGGAGCTGATCGGCACGGGCACGGTCGCGGACCGGATCTGGGCCCGTCCCGCCGTCACCGTCATCGGCATCGACTGCCCGCCGGTCATCGGCGCGACGCCGTCCGTCCAGGCGAGCGCGCGGGCGCAGATCAGCCTGCGGGTACCGCCGGGCCAGGACGCCGCCGAGGCGACGAAGCTGCTCACCGCCCACCTGGAGTCGCGTGCTCCGTGGGGAGCGCGGGTGCGGGTGGAACAGGTGGGCCAGGGCCAGCCGTTCCGCGCCGACATGACCAGCCCGGCGTACACGGCGATGGCGGACGCGATGCGGGACGCCTACCCGGGCCAGGAGATGCAGTCCAGCGGGATGGGCGGCTCCATCCCGCTGTGCAACACGCTTGCGGGCCTCTACCCGGAGGCGGAGATCCTGCTGATCGGGCTGAGCGAGCCCGAGGCGCAGATCCACGCGGTGAACGAGAGCGTGTCGCCCGAGGAGCTGGAGCGGATGTCGGTCGCCGAGGCGCTGTTCCTGCGGAACTACGCGGAGTCGAAGAAGGTCTGACCTCCCGCGACCGCCCTTCGGGGAGGCACGGGGCGCCCCGCTACGCCCTCGGCGAAGTCGCCCGCAGCGTAGATCCGTGCGGCGGACGTACACCGCTGCGTACGTTCACCGCATGGATCTCGTCGAGGTACTCCCCCGGCTGCACATGTTCCGTTTCCGGATCGGTCAGGCCTTTCTCTGGCGCGACGCAGCGGATCTGACCCTGATCGACGCGGGCGACGTCGAGTCGGCCGCCGCCATCGAGAGCGCGATTCGCACGCTCGGCCACGACCCGGCCCGGATCCGCCGCATCGTCCTCACCCACGGCCACCGCGACCACTACGGAGCCGCGCAGGAGCTGGCGGACCGGTACGGCTCCGAGATCATCGCCCACGCGCTGGACGCACCGGTGGTACGGGGCGAGCGCCCCGTACCGGGGCCGGACCTGCTGGACTGGGAACGGCCGCTGTACGAGCACGGGCTGACGTGCCCCGACGCCCCGCCCACCCGGGTCGACCGCGAGGTGAGCGGCGGCGAGGTGCTGCCGTTCGGGGACGGCGCGCGGGTGGTCCACGCCCCCGGTCACACAGCTGGCTCGATCGCCCTCCATCTGCCGCGCCACGGCGTGCTGTTCGCCGGGGGCACCGTCGCCTCCGTGGAGCGGGTGATGCTCGGCGTGTTCAACGTGGACCGCGCCGAGGCGGCGGCCACGTTCCGGCGACTGGCCGCGCTCGCGCCCCGTGCCGTCTGCTTCGGTCACGGCGACCCGCTCACCGAGGACGCGGCCGCGGTGATGGCGGCGGCGGCGAACGGCGCGTGAGGGCGTCCGCGCGGCGGCTTGCCGGGAAGCCCCGGACCCGGGCGCACCGCTCAGCCCACCGGCGCCCCCGCCTCCAGGTTGAGCACCGTCGACCGCTCGCGCGCCCGCAGGGCCCAGCGCAGCCGCTCGTACCGGGTGGGCGGCAGCATCCCCGCGGCCTCCTCCTCGGTCACGAAGCGCCAGTCGCGCAGCTCGGAGCCGGGCAGCAGCAGCCGGCCGGCGTCCTCGGAGCGCAACAGGCCGCCGTCGAAGAGGAAGCGCAGGCCGCCGTAGCCGGGCGGGCAGGGCGGCTCCCAGTCGACGAGCAGCAGGGTGGGGACCCGGGCGAGGCGGAGGCCGATCTCCTCGGCGACCTCACGGATCCCGGCCTGCGCGGGGGCCTCGCCCGCCTCCACGACCCCGCCGGGGAACTCCCACCCCGGTTTGTACGTGGGGTCGACGAGCAGCACCCGGTCCCGCTCGTCGAAGAGCAGCACCCCCGCGGCCACCGTCTCGGCGGTCGGCTCGGGGCTCTGGACGATCGGGCACGGCGGGGCGCTCCCGGTGCGCACGGCGTCCGCGATCCGCTCGGCGGTCTCACGGGGTGTGAGAGCACTGTTGTCGACCACATGGGCGTCCCCGGTGATCCAGCCGAGGGCGTCGCGGTACGGGCCGATGTGCTCGTAGGCCCACCGGCGCACCCGCTCGCTCTGCTCGTCGTCGCCGGGAAACTCCTCGCGGCCCGCTATCCGGCCGCGCAGGATCGTTTCCTCGGGGGAGAGCGCCACATGCCGGACGGGGATGCGCCGGGAGGCGAGCCCTCCGAAGATCTCGTCGCGGTACTCCTGCCGCAGCAGCGTCATCGGCACCACCAGCACCCCGGGCGCCTCGGCGAGCAGCGCCGCCGCCGTGTCCACCACGAGCCGCCGCCAGATCGGCAGGTCCTGGAAGTCGGTGACCTCGGCGAGCCTCTTCTGCGGCAGCAGACCGCGCAGCCCCGCGCCGGTGACCTCCGGGTCGTACAGCGTGCTGTTCGGGATCAGATCGATCAGTTCGCCCGCGGCGCTGGTCTTGCCCGCACTGAACGCACCGTTGATCCAGACGATCACTCGTACTCCAAGAGAGGAAGGCCGCTGAATCGCGGCGGAGCGGATTTCGCGGGGGTCACCTGGGAGACGGAGGGGAAAAGTCGGCGTCCACAGCCCAGCTCCCTCCACCTCCTTCTCCCAGACCCTCTGGAGATACCCAACGATCCGCTCCTCCATCGCAAGGGTCACCTCGCTGTAGGTGCCCTCGACGCCCGGCAGCTCATGGCCCATCCGCTCCTCGACCGCGACGCGCGGATGCCGCCCGGCTCGTCCAGCTTCGCCTTGTGCGAGCCTGATCGAACGTGATCGAGCCAGATCCTGACGAGGGTCGTGGGAGGCCCCGAGTTTCACCCGGTGGCCAGGTCGCGGTGGGGGTGTAGAGCACTGCTGCGGCCAGGGCCATCGTCCGAAGTTTCGTGAAGTAGGAGGCGCAGTACTCCTCGTTGATCAGGGGCACGATCTTGTCGAGGTCGGTGATGCAGCCAGAGGTATGCGATGCCACTGCCGTCGAGTCCGCCGTTCAGTTCTCTCCGCCCGACGCCGGCGACGCCGGCGTCCAGGAGGACCAGATCCACGCCCTGGAAGTCCACGCCGCGGAAGCCGTCGGGGAACAGTGCGCGCAGGTGGTCCTCCCACAGCCGGGCGAGTCCGTCGTCGGGCTGTGCTCCACCCACGTCAGGGGCTGCCGTCCCCGCCTGCTGTACGCGGGTGTGATCCTTCGCGCGCCGGGGTCGGGGAAGGGGAACTCCGCGGCGGCCGGTCAGGCGGCACGAACAGGGGCGGGGAGGGGCAAGTCTCCTGAGCCCACTGCTTCAGGAGGGCCGCGTACTGCCGCGCGCGATCGACGTCGTCGAGGTCCGGGTGATCGCACGAGCTGGCCGATCCTCGCGATGCGCCCGATCGGCCACCGCTGGTCGAGGGCGCAGAAGCTCCCCGTCCTGTCGGTGTAGCCCGCCCTGGGCGGAGAAACCCGGCCGGTGTCTTCTGCCCCGAGCACGTCTCGACCGGTCGTTGCCCCGGTAGGGAGTCAGGGCACGCGGGAGAGCTGCCGCGCTGCGCTGACGGTGCGTCGGAAAGGTCAGCGGTAGGTCGGCATCGGTCCCGATCGCGTCCTGCGATCCGGCCCCGATGCTGTCGCCGGCCGCCCGGTGCCGGTCAGTCGAGCGCTCGGGGCCCCGACGTCGAGGCGCCCGGATCCCAGCCGCGCCGGGGTACGGAGTCGAGCAGCAGGCGCGTGTAGGGGTGCTGCGGTGCGTCCAGTACGCGTCCGGTCGGGCCCGATTCCACGACCCTCCCCGACTTGAGCACCAGCACCTCGTCCGCGATGTGCCGGACCACCGCCAGATCGTGGGTGACGAAGAGATAGCCGATGCCGGCCTCGCGGCGGATGGTGGAGAGCAGTTCGAGGATCTGCGCCTGGATGGAAACGTCGAGCGCCGCGACCGCCTCGTCGAGAACGAGGACCCTGGGCTCCACCGCGAGGGCACGCGCGACGGCCACGCGCTGGCGCTGCCCGCCGGAGAGACGCCGCGGCAGCGCCGAGGCCTCGCGCTCGCCGAGGCCGACCTGCTCCAGGAGCTCGGTGACCCGGGCCCGGCGGGCGGCGGCGTCCAGCCGGGTGTGGAGCCGCAGGACCTCGTCCACGCATCCGGCCGCCGTGATCCGCGGGTCCAGCGAGAGGTACGGGTCCTGGAAGACCATCTGGATCTCCCGGGCCCGGGAGAGGCGTTCGGCTCGGGTGCGGACCCGCGCCGAACGGTCCCGGCCCCCGAGACGGACGGTGCCGGCATCCGGGCGCTCCAGGCCGACGAGCATGCGGACCGTGGTGGTCTTGCCGCTGCCGGACTCCCCGACGAGGGCGAGGGAGGCTTCCGGTGCCAGGGTGAACGACACGTCATCGACGGCGGCGTGGTTCCCGTACCGCTTGCACAGCCCCTCGACGACGAGTCCCTGCGTCGCGATGGTCACAGCGTGATCCCTTCGTCGGCGCGGTGGCATGCGGCGAGTCCGTCGCCGTACCGCGCAAGTGCGGGTGTCTCCTCGGAGCAGCGCGGCAGCGCGTGGGCGCAGCGCGCGGCGAAGGCGCAGCCGGGCGGCGCCTCGGAGAGGGAAACGGGGCGGCCGGGGATCGGCCGGGGGGCCGGTGAGCCCCGTTCGATGCGCGGGGTGCAGGCGAGCAGCCCCGCCGTGTACGGGTGGCGCGGCCGTTCGAACAGCTCGTCCGTGCCCCGCGTCTCGACGATCCGGCCCGCGTACATCACGTACACGCGGTCGCAGATGGCGGAGGCGAGCTCGAGATCGTGGGTGACGAAGAGCAGGCCCGTGCCGCGCTCGGCCCGCAGCCCGGTGAGGATCGAGATGATCTCCGCCTGGGTCGTGACGTCCAGGGCCGTGGTCGGCTCGTCGGCCACGAGCAGGGCGGGTTCGGCCGCGAGCGCCGCGGCGATGACCACCCGCTGGAGCATGCCGCCGGAGAACTCGTGCGGACGGCGGCGCAGGGCGCCCCGCGGGTCGCGGATGCCGACCGCGGCGAGGAGTTCCTCGGCCCGGGCGGCGGCCGAGGCGGCGGGGGTTCCGGCGGCTCGCAGTCCCTCGGTGAGGAAGTCGCCGACCCGGCGCAGGGGGTTGACGGAGGCCCGCGGGTCCTGGAAGACCATCGCGACCTGTCGGGCTCGCAGCACGGTCCGCTCGGCGCGGTTCATGGTGAGCACGTCCCGGCCGGTGACCCGGACCTGTCCGCTGGTGCGGGCGCCCGCGGGCAGCAGCCCGAGAACGCTGCGGCAGGCCACCGACTTGCCGGAGCCGGACTCGCCGACCAGTCCGACCGTCTCGCCGGGCAGTACCCGCAGGCTGACCCCGTCCAGGATCGGCCGGGCCGCTTTGTCGTCCGGCAGGCTGATGCCGAGCCCGTCGATCTCCAGGACGGGCGGGCCGCCGGCCGTTGTCTTCTCCTCGGTCATGGTGTTCACCGTTCCCGCCTCGCGATCCGGTCGGCGAGTCCCTCGCCGACGACGCCGAACGCCACTACGGCGAGCACGATGCACACCGAGGGGGCCAGGGCGGGCAGCATCGCCCCTTGCTGGACGGCCGACTGGCCTTCGTTGATCATGGCGCCCCAGTCGGCGGTCGGCGGTTGCACGCCGAAGCCGAGGAAGGAGAGCGCCGCCAGGTCCATCAGCGCGTACCCGAAGTTCATCGCGGACTGGGCGAAGACGGTCGGGGCGATGTTCGGCAGCAGGTGGCGCAGGCACACGCTCCAGCCGGACCAGCCCTGCACCCGGTACGACTCGATGTACGGGCGGGCCTTCTCCTGACGTGCGATCCCGCGCACCAGCCGTCCCACGTACGGGGTGTAGGCCACCGACATGGCGATCACGGGCGCGGTCATGCCGGAGCCGACGACGGACACGAGCAGGATCGCGAGCAGCAGACCGGGGATCGCGAAGGCCATGTCCATGGAGCGGGACAGGACCGAGTCCGCCCAGCCGCCGCGCCAGGCCGCCACGACGCCGAACAGGGTGCCGAGGAGGGTGGAGACCCCGACCACGAGCAGCGGCCCGAGCAGGCCGGTGCGGGCGCCGTGGATCAGCCTGGACAGGACGTCCCGCCCGGACTGGTCGGTGCCGAGCAGGTGCTCACCGGTGGTTCCGGCCAGCGGCGAGGAGAGGTCGAGGACCTCGGGGTCGTACGGGGAGAGGACGGGGGCGAGGGCGGCGACCAGGACGAGCACGGCGAGCACCGCGACCGAGGCCGTGAACATCGGGCCCTGGCCGAGCGGGCGCAGAAAGCGCAGGCCGGGCCGGCGGCGCAGCGGCGTGGGCGCCGCGCCGGCCGGGGAAGCGGCGGAGGGTGTGGTGAGGGTCATGAGGAGCCTCCCCCCCGGAGGGACAGCCGGGGGTCGATGAGGGGGGCGAGCAGGTCCACGGCGAGGTTCACCAGGACGAAGGCCGCCACACTGATCAGCGTGATCGCCTGCACGACGGCGAAGTCCTTGGCGGACACCGACTGCACGAGCAGGGACCCGAGGCCGGGCACATCGAAGGCGGTCTCGACGATCGAGGTGCTGATGAGCAGTCCGGCGAGCATCGTGCCGCCGACGGTGACGACCGGGCCCAGGGCGTTGCGCAGCACGTGCTTGCGGACCACGGTCCGCGGTGCGACACCGCGGGCGTGCGCCACCTCGACGTGTTCGCGGCCGAGTTCGTCGAGCATCGCCGAGCGGGTCACCCGGGCGAGCAGACCCGCGAAGGTCAGCGCGAGGGCGAAGGCCGGCAGCGTCAGGTGGTACAGCCGGTCCGAGAAGCCCATGGGGGTGCCGCCCGGTCCCGGGAACCAGCCCAGCTGGACGGAGAAGAGCGACACGAGCGCGATGGCGGTGACGAACGAGGGGGTCGCCGTGGCCACGCCGGTGCCGAGGAGCACCGCGCGGTCCAGCGGACCGGGCCGCAGCGCCGCGAGGATGCCACCCGCCACACCGAGAGCGGCGACCAGCAGGGCCGCGTACCCGACGAGCACGGCGGTGCCGGGCAGCCGGGAGCCGATGAGCTCGGTGACGTCCTGGTGGTACTGCGCGGAGCGGCCGAAGTCGCCCCGCAGGACACCGCCGAGCCAGTTCGCGTACTGCACGGGCAGCGGCTCGTCCAGGTGGTACCGGGAGCGCAGGGCCGACACGGCCTCGGGGGTCGCGGGGCGGCCGTGGAGCAGGAACGACACCGGGTCGCCGGGGGCCAGGTGAATGGAGCCGAAGACCACGAAGGAGGTCACGAACAGCACTGTCACCAGGCCGAGGAGCCGTCCGACGAGGTAGCGGGTCATCACTTCGCGGCCCCGATCTTCGCGGCCCACGGGTAGTACAGCTGCGCGATCCCGGTCGGTGCGCCGGTCACCCGGTTGCCGAGGAAGACCGAATAGGGCGCCTCGTACACGGGGATGACCGGCAGTTCTCGCAGCGCGATCCGCTGGAGCTCGGCGGTCCGCTCCGCGCGCACGGCGGGGTCGGGCTCCGCGTTGGCCCGGTCGAAGACGGCGTCGTACTCCGTGTTCGTCCAGTTGCCGTAGTTCCCGAAGTCGCCGGTGCGCAGGTACTGGTAGAACTCCAGTGGGTCGGGGGTGTTGTCGTATCCGTTGGTGATGACCAGGTCGAGTCCGGCGCGCGCGTTCGGGTCGACGAAGATGCTGCTGTACGCCTCCGGGGCGACGGCCTTGAGCTGGACGTCGAGGCCGATCTGGCGCCCCGCGGCCTGGACGGCGTTGGCGACGACGCTGATCTCGGGCGCGAGCGTGCTGGTGGCCAGGGTGACCGTGCGGCCGGTCGCTCCCGCCTCCTGGACGAGTTTCTTCGCCGCTTCGACGTCGTACGCCGGCTCGGGCAGCGTGTCGTAGAGCGCGGCGGTCTTCTCCGGGGCCAGCGCCCAGGCACCGCGTGCGGCGGGGGCCTTGGCCGGTACGCCGATGCCTCCGGCCGCGGCCTTGACGATGTTCTTCCGGTCGAGGGCCATGGACAGGGCCCGGCGGACCTCGAGGTCGCCGAGCGGGCCGTGGAAGTCGAGGACGGCCAGGTTGGACGCGGCGCTGTTGGGGCCGAACAGCACGCTCCCCTTGCCGCTGGCGCGCAGTCGGGCGAGCGAGGCGGAGGGCACCATGTATCCGCCGTCGGCCGTGCCCGAGAGGAAGGCGTTGGACCGGGCGGCGGCATCCTCGATGAAGGTGAACTTCACCTGGTCGGACTGGGGGATCAGCGACCGGTCCCAGTAGGCGGCGTTCTTCTTGAGGGTGATGCTCTCGCCCTGGGTCCACCGGTCGAGGGCGAACGGACCGGTGCAGTTGACCGTGCCCTTGGGGGTGCCGTAGTCCTTGCCGGCTTCGGCCAGGGTGGCCGCGCTCTCGATGGTGCCGGGGGAGGCGGCCATGAGCTCGTTCAGGAGGACGTCCGGCCGGGAGAGCCGCAGGGTCACCTCCAGCGGGCCGGTCTTCTCGATGGCGGTGACGTTCTTGAACGCCGAGCCCCAGGGCGATCCGGTCTCCGGGTCCGTGTGGCGGCCCAGGGAGGCGACCACGTCGTCGGCGGTCATCGTCGTCCCGTCGTGGAACCTCACGTCGGAACGCAGGGTGTAGACCAGCGTCCGGGGGTCGGGCTGGGCGTACTCGACCGCGAGACCGGGTTCGATCTTCATGTCGGGCGTGACCCGCAGGAGCTGTTCGCAGACGTTCGCGAGCACGGTGTTCGGCGGGTAGTCGTACGCGAGGGCGTAGTCGAGCGTGTAGGGCTCGGCGTACAGGGACCAGGTGAAGGAGTCCAGGGGGCCCTGCGCGGGCGGCGAGGTGGCGGTGACCTGGTAGCCGCCGCCGTCGGCGGACTGGTGGGTGGAGGCGCCGGAGCAGGCGCTGGTGGTGGCCGCGAGCGCGGCGGTACAGGCGAGAAGAGTGATGATCCTGGGCGTGCGCATGCAGACCCACCCCTTTACGGGTGTAGTGACGGGCGCTGGGGGATGGAGCGAGTATTCATGCGGGAACGATCCCGCACAAGAGTTTGCGGGAACGGTTTTGCAGAGGTCGCGAGGGTGGCAGCATCGACCCCATGACCGAAGTTTCACGGCATGACGGAGCCCCCTCGCAGCCCGTCCGGCGCATCCGGCTCGTCGACGTCGCCCGCGAGGCGGGACTGTCCAAGACGACCGTCTCGGCGGCGCTCAACGGCACCGGACGGCTCTCCGAAGTGGTACGGGAGAAGGCGCGCGAGACCGCACGCGTCATGGGCTACCGGCCCAACGCCACCGCGCGCCAGTTGCGCACGGGACGGGCCCGGCTGATCGGATACATGGTCGGGGAGCTCGCCGACACCCCCTGGTCCTTCCTCGAGTCTCCGTACTTCGCCAGGCTGACCGGAGCCACCGCCGCGACCGCGCTGAAGCGTGGCTACGCCGTGGTGCTGCTGCCCGCGGGCTCCCTGCAGAGCGAGTGGGCCGGCCTGCCGCTCGACGCGGTGGTCGTGGCCGACCCGGTCGCCGACGACCCGATCCTCGACGATCTGCTCGCCGCCCGGATCCCGGTGTTCAGCGACCGCTCCGTCGAGGGGCGGACGGGTGCGTACTGGGTGGACGTCGAGGCCGGGCCGGCCGTGTTCGGGACCATGGACCACCTCCTGGAACAAGGGGCCCGGCAGCCGGCGATGGTGCTGCCCGGCAGCGCCACCCGGTTCCATGCGGGGGTGCTCGCCGCCTACCACGACTGGTGCGCCGCGCACGGTGTGGCGGAGCGGGTCGTACGCACCGAGGGGCCGGGCAACGGACCGGTCGTACGAGCGGTCGAGACCGCCTTGACGGGCGACGGGGAGGGGGCGGACCCACGCCCCGACGCCCTCTTCGTCGTGGCCGAGGCGAGCCCTCCCCTCGTCCTGGAGGCGGCGCGCCGCCAGGGCTACGAGGTGCCCGGCGATCTGCTCCTCGTCTGTGTGAGCGAGGACGTGACGGCGGAGCACACCGAACCACCGGTGACGACGCTGAGCCTGCGGCCCGACGAGATCGCGGAGGCCGGCATCGAACTGCTCGTGGCGGTCCTGGAGGACGGCCGCCGGGAGGCGGCCGGGGTGCTCGTGCTGACCCGGCTGGACGTGCGGGCCTCCTCGGTACGGCGCCCCCAGGTGGTGCGACACCCTCAGGTGGAGTGAACGAGCCTGCCGCCGACGTAGGTCCGCTCCACCCGGGCCCCGGCGATCTCCTCCGGGGGTGCGGCGAAGATGTCGCGGTCCAGAACGACCAGGTCGGCGAGGTGGCCGGGGCGTAGGCTGCCCGCATCGTCGAGGCCGTTCACATGGGCGGAGCCGGCCGTGTAGGCGGCCAGCGCGGTCGCCAGGTCGAGGCGCTGTTCGGGCAGGAAGACCCGGTTGTCGGCGGCCTCGGGGTCCTTGCGGTTGACGGCGACGTGGATGCCCTCCAGGGGGTCGGGGCTGCTGACGGGCCAGTCGCTCCCGGCGGCCAGGGTGGCGCCGGCCCGCAGCAGATCGCCGAAGGGGTACTGCCAGGCGGCGCGTTCGGGGCCGAGGAAGGGGATGGTCAGCTCGTCCATCTGCGGTTCGTGCGCGGCCCAGAGCGGCTGGATGTTGGCGATGGCGCCGAGCCGGGCGAAGCGGGGCAGGTCGTCGGGGTGCACGACCTGGAGGTGGGCGAGGTGGTGGCGGTTGCCGCGCGGGCCGTTGGCGGCGACGGCGGCCTCGAGGGCGTCGAGGGCCTCCCGGACGGCCCGGTCGCCCAGGGCGTGGAAGTGGATCTGGAAGCCGAGGGCGTCGAGGGCGGCGGTGTACCCGCGCAGCGCCGTCGGTTCGACGAAGCTGAGGCCGGTGTTGGCCGTCGCGCAGCCGCAGCCGTCGAGGTACGGGGCGGTCATGGCGGCCGTGAAGTTCTCGGCGATCCCGTCCTGCATGATCTTCACGGAGCCGGCCCGGAAGCGGCCGTGGCTCAGCTTCTCCCGCCGTGTGACCAGGTCATCGATCTGCTCGGCGCCGCGGTCCCGGTCCCACCAGAGCGCGCCCGTCACCCGGGCGGTGAGCGAGCCGTCCCGCGCGGCGCTCACGTAGGCGTCCGAAGGGTCGGGCTTACCGCCGAACACGCCGAGCAGCGCGTCCTGCCAACCGGTGATGCCGAGCGAGTGCAGCAGTTCCTGGGCCCGCAGGAGGCCGGCCAGCCGGTCGCCGGGAGTGCTGGCGGGCACGAGACGTGAGACCAGTGCGGTGGCGCCTTCCTGGAGTACTCCGCTGGGACCGCCGTCCCGCTCCCGCTCGATACGGCCGTCGGCCGGATCGGGGGTGGCGGCGGTGATCCCGGCGAGTTCGAGCGCCCGGGTGTTGGCCCAGGCGCCGTGGTGGTCCCGGTTGACGAGGAACACCGGCCGGTCCGGGAGCACGGAGTCGAGCAGCTGCCGGGTGGGCAGCCCGCCGTCGAAGCTCTCCATCGACCAGCCGCCGCCGGTGATCCACGCGCGGCCCGGGTGGGTGTCCGCGTACGCACGGATCCGGGCCAGGTACTCCGCGACGCCGACCGTGCCCGTCAGATCGCACTCGGCCAGCTCCGTACCGCCGTAGACGGCGTGGATGTGGGCGTCCTGGAACCCCGGGATCAGCAGCTTCCCGGTCAGGTCGACGACCTCGGTGCGGGGGCCGATGAGCTCCCGCACCTCGTCGTGGCCGACGGCCGCGATCCGGTCGCCGACGACGGCGAGCGAAGTCGCCCGGGTGCGGGCCGGATCGACGGTGAGGACGGGGCCGCGGGTGAAGACCAGATCGGCCTTGGCCATACGGAGCTCCAGACATGAGGCGACGGTTGGTGGAGACATGGAAGCGGGACGGCCGTTTACACGTCAATGGTGTTGACGTAAGGTCGGGCCATGGCCGGACGAGTGATTCCAGAAGGCGGGCGTCGGCGTCACCGACCGACCAAGCAGGGCGCCGTGCTCTCGGAACGGCTGATCATCGACACAGCCCTGCGACTGGTCGCGCAGCACGGCGCGGCGGCGCTCTCGGCGCGCCGGCTCGGCGCGGCGCTCGGCGCGGATCCCAGCGCCCTCTATCGCTACTTCCGCAACACCGACGCCCTGCTCCTCGCCCTGTCCGACGAGCTGGTCGGCCGCGCGCAGGAGGGCTGGTCGGCCACCGGGGACTGGCGGACCGACCTGCGCGCCATCGGGCTGCGCATCCATGCCTCCTACCAGTCCAACCCCCAGGCCGCGCTTCTCACGGCGCACCGCACGACAGGGCGCCCCCACGAGACGCGGGCCGTCGAGACGATCCTCGGCATCCTGCGTTCCGGGGGATTCCCGGACGCCCTCGCCGTTCGGATCTACCACGCCTTCGTCGACCAGGCCCTCGCCTTCGCCGCCCAGGACGCCGCGGCGCTCGCCCTGCCGGATGCGGCCCGGGAGTCGGACGAGGAGGTCTGGCACGCGGTGTACGGCAGGCTGTCGCCCGAAACCCACCCGAACATCGCGGCGACCTTCCCGCTGCTCGCCGCCGACATGCGGGACAGCGGCTACGCCTTCGCCCTGGATCTGATGCTCGGCGCGGCGGCGGCGCTCCGCCCGGCGGCGGACGGTGGCTGAACGACCGCTCCATCCGTCGACGGGTGGCCTCGGACTCCTCAGCCGGCGGTCGACGGTGTGGCCCCGGACTCCTCAGCTGCGATCACGGAGGAGAAGCGGCCCACGGCCGCCCGGATCCGACGGCACGGGAGGCTTATGTCAACACTATTGACCTTGTGCTGTGTCGAAGGTTTTCATGGGCGGCCCCTCGGAGGGTCCTGTGGGGCGGATACGACGCCGTCTACCGGTACGGCGGCCGCGTCCGCGCCGAGCACGACCGGCGGCCCGAGACCTTCGCCACCCTCGCCCGCCACTTCTTCACGACCTTCCCGCAGTTGGAGGGGGTGCGCTTCACCCACAGCTGGGGTGGAGCCATCGACACCAGCACGCGCTTCTGCGTGTTCTTCGACACGAGTCACCACGGGAAGGTGTCCTACGCCGCCGGGTACACGGGTCTCGGCGTCGGCGCCAGCCGCTTCGGCGCCGAGGTGATGCTCGACCTCCTGGCGGGCGAGCGCACCGAGCACACCGACGTGCAGATGGTCCGCCGAAAGCCCCTGCCGTTCCCGCCCGAGCCGGTCCGGTCCCTCGGCATCGGCATCACCAAGTGGTCCATGGCCCGCGCCGACCTCAACCAGGGCCGTCGCAACCTCTGGCTGCGCAGCCTCGACCGCTTCGGCCTTGGCTTCGACAGCTGACGCTCCGCCGCGCCGCCCGCTCCCCGGGGCTTCTACCGGCCCAAGGCCGACAGCCCCCGACCGGTTCGACGGGGACCCGCAGGTCCCGGAGGCCTGCCACTACCGGAGAAGGCACGCGGTCGGCGGCCGCGTCAGCTCATCTCCCGAGTCAGGCGAGGGATCGCCACGTGCGATTCAGTGTCTTCCGGAACTGCTTGACCTCCTCGGCGGTCAGGTCGGCGACCATGCGCCCTTCGAGTCCGCGAGCCGGCTCGGCGTACTCCTCGAGCAGTCGGCGCCCCGCGTCGGCGAGCAGGATGAGGCGCTCGCGGCGGTTGGCGGGGTTGGGTTCGCGACGGATCAGGTCGCGGCTCTCCAGCGCCCGGACCATGTCGGCCATGGACTGGGCGGTGACGAAGGAGTCGCGGGCGAGCTGCGCGGCGGAAACGCCGTCGTGCCGCTCCAGCACGGTGAGTGCGGTGTACTGCAGCGCCGTGACGCCGGCGGGCTTGAGCAGCTCCTCCAGGCGGGCCCGTACCGCCAGCTCCGTCCGCTTGACCAGGTAGAGCAGCGAGGTGCTCACGTTCGTCCTCCCGTGGTGACGGCCCGTTGGGTGCCGCCGGGGCGGCGACACCTACCACCCTAGAGCATTGACAGGAATCCTGTTGATTACTCACACTGCGTTCATCAGGATTCCTGTCGATCCCGACTTGTGTCGCGCTCGACATCCCCCGAACCACTCAGGAAAGGCACCCTCCATGGATCTGCGCGGGAAAGTCGCCGTCGTCACCGGTAGCGGGCGCGGCCTCGGGCTGGGATACGCCCAAGCCCTTGCCGCGGCCGGAGCCGCCGTCGTCGTCAACGACGTCGACCAGAACGCGGTCGACGCCGCCGTCGCCACGATCACGGCCGAAGGAGGTCGGGCGGCCGGCGTCGTCGCGGCGGTGGGCGACAGCGCGGCGGCCGAGGAACTGGTGGACACGGCGGTGCGGGAGTTCGGGCGCCTGGACGTGCTCGTCACCAACGCCGGCATCCTGCGCGACCGCGTGTTGTGGAAGATGACCGACGACGACTTCGACGATGTCGTCCGCGTACACCTGCGCGGCACCTTCACCTGCGCCCGCGCGGCCGCCGTCCGCATGCGGGAGCAGGGCACCGGCGGCCGGCTCGTCCTCATCTCCTCGCCGGCCGGACAGCGCGGCAACTTCGGCCAGACCAACTACGCCGCCGCCAAGGCGGGCGTCGTCGCCATGGCCCGTACCTGGGCCATGGAGCTGGGCCGCGCCGGCATCACCGTCAACGCCGTCGTCCCCGTCGCCGCCACCGAGATGACCAGGACCATCCCGGTCTTCGCGCCGGCCATCGAGGAGGCCGAGCGCACGGGCAGTCCTCTGCCCGACTGGCTGCGCAAGGACGAGGGCCTCGGCACCGTCGAGGACGTCGTCGGCCTGATCACCTTCCTGGCCTCGGACGCCTCCGACGGAGTGACCGGGCAGGCGATCGGCATCGGCGGTGACCGGCTGGCACTGTGGGCGCACCCCAAGGAGAAGGCGGTCGCCTTCGCCGGCGGCGGCTGGAGCGCCGACTCGATCGCCGCCCACTGGCCGGGCGGCGTAGGAGCCGAGACCGAGACCTACGGTATCCCGGCACCCCAGGCCCCGGAGGCATGAGATGGGTGACCTCACGCTCGACCTCGACCAGCTGACCGCCATCGACGTGCACACGCACGCCGAGGTCTCGAAGGACGGCCACGGGGCGCTGAGCCCCGAACTGTTCGGCGCCTCCGAGAAGTACTTCAAGGCCCACGGCCACCGGCAACCGACCATCGAGGAGATGGCCGGCCACTACCGCGAACGCCGCATGGCCGCCGTGGTGTTCACCGTCGACGCCGAACACGCCACGGGGCACCCGCGGATCTCCAACGATGAGATCGCGGAGAGCTGCGCCGCCCATGCGGACGTGCTCATTCCGTTCGCGAGCATCGACCCGCACAAGGGGCGCGCGGGCGCGCGCGAGGCACGGCGTCTGGTGGAGGAACACGGCGTCCGCGGCTTCAAGTTCCACCCCAGCATCCAGGCGTTCGCCCCGAACGACCGGATGGCCTATCCGCTGTACGAGGCCATCGAGGAACTCGGTGTGCCCGCGCTGTTCCACACCGGCCAGACCGGCATCGGCGCAGGCGTCCCGGGCGGTGGCGGCATCCGCCTGAAGTACTCCAACCCCATGCTGGTCGACGACGTCGCCGTCGACTTCCCCGCATTGCGGATCATCCTCGCCCACCCGTCCTTCCCCTGGCAGGACGAGGCCCTCGCGGTGGCCACCCACAAACCGCACGTGTACATCGACCTGTCCGGCTGGTCCCCGAAGTACTTCCCACCGCAGCTCGTCCGCTATGCCAACACCCTGCTCAAGGACAAGGTCCTCTTCGGTTCCGACTACCCCGTGATCACCCCCGACCGGTGGCTGGCCGACTTCGAGAAGCTCGACATCAAGCCCGAGGTCCGACCGAAGATCCTCAAGGAGAACGCCGCCCGCCTGCTCGGCCTGCTCACGGACTGAAGGAAGTGAAGGAAGTGAAGGAACCGAAGGAGTCGTCGTGTTGAACCAAGGCATCGGCTCGTGGCCCACCCGCCGGGCCCGCAGGACCCCGGACCGGGTCGCCATCGTCCACGAGGACCGCTCCTGGACCTACCGCGAACTCCACCAGCGCGTCCTGCGCCTCGCCCGTGCCCTACGGGAGCTGGGAGTGGCCCGGGGCGACCGGATCGCGTACCTCGGGCCCAACCACCCGGCCTTCCTGGAGACGCTGTTCGCCGCCGGCCTGCTCGGGGCGGTCTTCGTCCCGCTCAACACCCGTCTGGCCGCCCCGGAACTGACGTACAACCTGTCCGACTCGGGCAGTGTCGTCCTCGTCCACGCGCCGGAGCAGGCCGGGGCCGCACGCACTGCGGCCGACGAGGCCGCAGTGCGGCACCGGATCGCGCTCGACGGGCCCGACGAGGGGGTCCTTGGTTACGAGGAGTTCATCGCCGGCGGCGGTACCGAGCCCCTGGACGAGAGCGTGGCGCCTCAGGACACCTGCATGATCATGTACACCTCCGGGACCACGGGCCGCCCCAAGGGGGCCGTCCTCTCCCACGACAACATCATCTGGAACAGCATCAACGTCCTCGTCGACACCGACCTCACCGGCGACGAGGTGACCCTGGTCGTCGCCCCCCTGTTCCACACCGCCGGCCTCAACATGACCTGCCTGCCCACTCTCCTCAAGGGCGGCCGGGTGGTGCTGCTCGGTGCCTTCGATGCCGAACGCGTACTGAAGACCATCGAGAACGAACGCGTGACGTACATGTTCGGCGTCCCCACGATGTACGACGCCATGGCCGCCCGGCCCCGCTGGGCGACGACGGACCTGTCCAGCCTGCGTACCCTCAACTGCGGCGGCGCACCCGTTCCCGCACGCACCATCGCCACGTACCTCGCCCGCGACCTCGCCTTCAGCCAGGGCTACGGCATGACCGAGGCGTCCCCCGGAGTCCTCTTCCTGGACAGGGACCAGACCTCGGCCAAGGCCCGCTCCGCGGGCGTGCCGCACTTCTTCACCGACATTCGCGTGGTCCTGCCCGACGGCCGGGACGCCGAACCCGGACAGCGCGGCGAGATCCTCGTCCAGGGCCCCAACGTCATGACCGGCTACTGGGGCCGACCGGAGGACACGGAGAACGCCTTCACCGTCGGCGGCCACTGGCTGCGCACCGGCGACATTGCCCGGACCGACTCCGACGGGTACGCCTACATCGTCGACCGGGTCAAGAACATGTTCGTTTCGGGCGGCGAGAACGTCTACCCGGCCGAGGTCGAGGACGCGCTTCTCACCAACCCGGCCGTCGCCGAATGCGCGGTCGTCGGGGTGCCCGACCCGGTCTGGGGCGAAGTCGGCCACGCCGTCGTCGTCCTCAGACCCGGAGCCCGAGCCGACGAGCACGGCATCCTGGGCCTCCTGCACGGCAGGCTCGCCAAGTACAAGATCCCCAAGTCCGTGGTCCTCACGGACACCCTGCCCCGTACGGCCTCCGGAAAGATCATCAAGCCCGCCGTGCGCAACACCTACGCGGACGGTCCTGCGGACCGCCCCCACCACTGAAGCCCCTCCTGCGGGCCGCACTCAGGGCTGCCCGCATCCCGAAAGGACCTCCATGCCGACCATCGCCGACGGCCTCGAAGACCTCAAGTCCCTCAGTGGAGCCGACCTCGGACGCACCGACTGGCGCGAGATCACCCAGGAACGCGTGAACACCTTCGCCGACGCCACCGACGACCACCAGTGGATTCACACAGACCCGGAGAAGGCCAAGGACGGCCCCTTCGGCGGCCCCATCGCCCACGGCTACCTCACCCTCTCCCTCATCATCCCGCTCTTCGGCGAGCTGCTCACCATCACCGGCGTCTCCATGAGCGTCAACTACGGCCTGGACAAGGTCCGTTTCCCCAGCCCCGTCCCGGTCGGCGTGAAGATCCGACTGCACGGCGCCGTCGGGACCGTGGAGGAGGTCAAGGGCAACGGCGTCCAGATGCCGCTGACGTTCACCGTGGAGGCCGAGGGCAGTGACAAGCCGGCCTGCGTGGCCCGGGCCGTCTACCGCCACTACGCCTGAGCCGCCGGGCTGGACCAGGGCGACGGGAACAGTGCCCACGGCCAGGGGATGACCCGCTCGGCCCGGATCACCTTGCCGCCGGGCGGGTAGCGGGCCCCCGCGGTGCGTGAGCCGGGCGACGAGAAACATGCCCCGGCCGCCCTTGCCCGTCGACTCCGCCCACCGCGGATGAGGTGCTGTGCCGCTGCCGTCGGACCTGCGCGCGCCCAGGACGTCCGGCACGGACGACGGTGCATTACGTCGGCCACCGGATCGTGGACGGCGTAAAGGCGCGTCGAGCCGCTGATCTCCGCGCCGGCGTCGGCCCCGCTGTCCAGCCGCTCGACGAGCTCTTCCCGTCGGCCCAGCACCTCGTCGGGCGGCAGGTCGAGTACGGAGAAGCCGTGGACCGCGGTCCGCAGGCGTCCCGTGGCCGCGGCTCGGCAGCAGGCTGCGGTGTGCGATCAGATCCGCCGGCCCGATTCAGCGACCCCCAGGCGCCCGCATGCCCCTGGCACGGGCGATACCCGACGCCGCGTCGGAACCGAGAAGGTCAAGGACTTCGCGGGCACGGCGCGGCTGGGTGGACGCGGCCGGTACGCCCCCGCTGAACATCGAGCTGATGGCGGCATCGCCCGGCAGCGGGCCGATGACGACGACGCCCGGCAGATCCATCATTTCGCTGTGCTGTTGAAAGGCCAGGTCTGCTCGGCCGGACGACAGCAGGCTGCCTGCGGGCACCCCCGGTGGGGATTGGACAAGCCGGTCCCCGAGTGTGTCGGCGAGATCCAGCCGGGTGATCAGGTCGATGAGGGACGTACCGCTGGGGCCTGTGGAGTAGGCGATCCTCTTCGCGGACAGAAGAGCGGCGCGCAGTTCGGATTCCGAGCCGAGTGCCGGAACCGGTGTTCCCTCCGGCACGGCGGCGACGACCTGGGAGACCCACAGGGGGCGCACCGTACCCCCGAGAAGGTGCCCTTCCTTCTCCAACTCGGCCATTGCTCCGTCGGCGAGCACGAGCAGGTCCGCTTCGGCGCCCTCGCGCACCCGCCGTGCGATCTCTACCCCGCCGGCCGACTCGAAACGCACCGGAATCCCGTGAGCGAGTCGGATGTGTCCGGAAAGCTCGCCCACTATCGGCCGCGTCGCCATAGAGGACAGCCCAGAGATCTCTTGGTTCACGTTGTCTCCTTGGTGTCCGGCAGATGCTACGGCGGCACGGGCGGGCTGCTCAACGCCCGTCTGCGAGACTGCGCGGGTGAGCACAACCCGGAGCACCGCGGCAGGAAAGGTCCTCAGAGTCCTCTCGGCCTTCGATCGCGAACATCCGTCGCAGACACTGTCGCAGATCGCACAGCGCACAGGTCTGGCCTTGAGCACCACGCACCGAGTGGTCGCGGAGCTGGCGGAATGGGGAGCGCTGGAGCGCGGGGAGGACGGGGCGTGGCATGTCGGGCTGAGGCTCTGGGAGATCACCTCGGGATGTCCCCGAACCCAGATCCTGCGTGACGCGGCCCTGCCGTTCATGCAGGACCTCTACGAGGCGACCCACGAGAACATTCAGCTCGCGGTGCGCGAAGGCACGGAGCTCGTCTTTGTCGAACGCATCACCGGGCATCGATCGGTACAGCTGTTGACGGCGGTCGGGGCCCGGTTCCCCGTCGGCTCCACCGGGATGGGCCGGGTGCTGTTGGCACACGCACCACGGGACATCCAGGAGGAGGTCCTCGACTCGCCGCTGCGAGCCTGGACCCCGCACACCGTCACCGACCCGAGGACGCTGCGCGCGCAACTGGACCGGATCCGCCGCGAGCAGGTCTTCGTCAGCGACCGGCAGCTCTCGCATGACACGGTCGCGGTGGCCGCACCCGTGCGGGTCGGCCGGGCCGGGCCCGTGAGCGCGGCTTTGGGGATCGTCGTCGCGGCGCGTGGGGCGACCGGCGCGCGCGGGTTGCGCGAGCCGCTCCTGAGGGCCGCGTACGGGATCTCCGAGGAGCTCGGGCGGCGCGCCCGCACGACGGTCTGACCTTCGAGCAGGCTTCCGCCTGACGGAAACGCCGGCGACCGGCGGCAGCTCCGGGTGCCAGCGTTCGGGGTGTTCCGAACGTTCGCAGTCGCTCAGGGAGATGCCATGGCCGACGCCACCGTCGACACCGTTGCCTCGGTTCCCATCGCCGTCATCGGCGCCGGTCCGGCCGGCCTGATGCTGGCTCACCTGCTCGGGCGCGCAGGGGTCGGGACGATCGTCATCGACACCCGCTCCCGGCGCGAGATCGAAACGACGCAGCGGGCCGGGATCCTCGAGGCCGACGCGGCCCGGGACCTGGTCGAGACCGGCGTGTCCGACCGGGTTCTGCGTGAGGGCCACGAGCACGAGGGCATCGAGATCCGGTTCGGCGGTCGCCCCCACCGCATCGACTTCAAGGAGCTGGTGGGACAGTCGGTGTGGCTCTACCCGCAGACCGACGTGTTCACCGACCTGGCCGACGCCCGGGACCGCGACGGCGGCACGGTCCACTTCGGCGTCAAGGACACCGAGGTCCTCGACATCACGACCGGCGCTCCCCGGGTCCGCTACACGGCGCCCGGCGGGTCCCGCCACGAGATCCGGGCACGGTACGTGGTCGGTGCGGACGGGTCGCGCGGCATGTGCCGCCATCTGGTGCCCGAGGACCGGAGGTTGTGCTACGGCAAGGAGTACCCCTTCGCGTGGTTCGGCATCATGGCCGAGGCGCCGACGAGCGCGCCCGAGCTGGTCTACGCCCACTCCGAGCACGGGTTCGCGCTGATCAGCCAACGCACCGAGACCGTTCAGCGGATGTACTTCCAGTGCGCCCCCGAGGAGTCCGTCGACGCCTGGCCCGACGACCGCGTCTGGGAGACGCTCCAGGCCCGGGTGGCCGGCCAGGACGGCTTCCGTCTCCGTGAAGGGCCGGTCCTCGAGAAGACGGTGCTGCGGTTCCGCTCGTTCGTGCAGGAGCCGATGCGATGGGGCTCGATGGTGCTCGCGGGCGACGCCGCGCACACGGTGCCGCCGACCGGCGCCCGCGGGCTCAACCTCGCGCTGCACGATGTGAAGGTGCTTGCCGACATCCTGTTGCGGGCAATCGGCAGCGCGGGCGAGGCCGCGCTGGACGACTACCAGCCGCGGGCCCTGCAGCGGGTCTGGCGGGCGCAGAACTTCTCCTACTGGATGACCCAGCTGCTGCACACCGCACCCGGCGGCGCGGCGTTCGACCTGCGGCGCCAGTTCGGCGAGCTCGACAACGTGGTGGGCACCCGCGCCGGGCGCACCTACCTGGCCGAGCAGTACACCGGCTGGCCCGCCGGCTCCCTGGGCTGACCCCGAACACCAGGAGGAGAGAACACATGATCATCGATTGTCACGGTCACTTCACCACCGCGCCGCCGCAGCTGGCGTGGTGGCGTGACCGGCAGGTGGCCGCGATCGGCGCCGCCGAGCACGCACCCGATCCCGACGACCTGGTCATCACCGACGACGACCTGCGTCAGGCGATCGACAGCAACCAGCTGCGGCTCATGGACGAACGCGGCAGTGACCTGACGGTCTTCTCCCCGCGCGCCAGCTTCATGGCCCACCACATCGGCGACTTCGAGGTCTCCTCGGTGTGGGCGCGTATATGCAACGACCTGATCCACCGTGTCAGCTCGCTCTACCCCGACCGCTTCGCGATGGGCGCGATGCTGCCGCAGTCGCCGGGTGTCGCCCCCGCGGCCTGCCTGCCCGAACTTCGCCGCGCGGTCGAGGAACTCGGCGCGGTGGCGGTCAACCTCAACCCCGATCCGTCGGGCGGCAGGTGGACCGCGCCGCCGCTGACCGACCGCAGCTGGTACCCGCTCTACGAGGCGATGGCCGAGTACGACATACCCGCCATGATCCACGTCAGCACGTCGTGCAACCCGGCCTTCCACACCACCGGCGCCCACTACCTCAACGCCGACACCACGGCGTTCATGCAGCTGGTCCAGGGCGACCTGTTCGCCGACTTCCCGACGCTGCGGTTCGTGATCCCGCACGGCGGCGGCGCGGTGCCCTACCACTGGGGCCGGTTCCGCGGCCTGGCGATGGCGCTGGGCAGACCGGAGCCCGAGACTCTGCTGGACAACGTCTTCTTCGACACCTGTGTCTACCACCAGGCCGGCATCGACCTGCTCACCCAGGTGATGCCCAGCCGGTCCGTCCTGTTCGCCAGCGAGATGATCGGCGCGGTCCGCGACATCGACCCGCGCACCGGTCACCACTTCGACGACACGAAGCGGTACGTCGAGGCCACCGCGCACCTCTCCGCGGAGGAACGCGCCGCCGTCTACAGCGACAACGCCCTGCGTGTGTACCCCCGGCTCGCCGCCCGCCTCGCCGCGGCCGGCCACTGAATACCAGGAGAGGAACGCATGGAACACACCGAGATCGGTGTCGTCCACACATCGATCACCCGCGCCGATCCCAAGGCCGTCGCCGCACTGTCGGCATTCGGCGTCGCAACCATTCACGAGGCCATGGGCCGGGTGGGACTGATGCGCCCCTACCTGCGCCCGGTCTACCCCGCCGCCCGAATGTGCGGTGCCGCGGTGACCGTGCTGCTTCAGCCCGGCGACAACTGGATGCTCCACGTTGCCGCCGAGCAGATCCGAGAAGGCGACGTCGTGGTCGCGGCCTGCACGACCGAGAGCGAGGACGGCTTCTTCGGCGACCTGCTCGCCACCTCGTTCCGCGCCCGGGGATGCGAGGGCCTGGTCATCGACGGCGGCGTGCGCGACGTGGCCGCCCTGGAGGAGATGGACTTCCCGGTCTTCTCCCGGGCGGTCAACGCCAAGGGTGCGGTCAAGGCCACGCTCGGCTCGGTCAACGTGCCGGTGGTCTGCGCCAACGCCCTGGTCAGGCCCGGCGACGTCGTCGTGGCGGACCGTGACGGTGTCGTGGTGGTGCCGCGCGAGCGGGCCGCCGAGGTCGCCGAGGCGTCGGCCGGACGCGAGGCCACCGAGGAGACCAAGCGCGCGCGGTTCCGCGCGGGCGAGCTCGGCCTGGACATGTACGGCATGCGCGGCCCGCTGGCCGGGCTCGGGCTGCGCTACGAGGACTGAGGATGACGACCTTCGAGAGGACTCCCGGCTGGCTGGACTGGTACACCGCTCCGAGCCGGCCGCGGTTCCAGGTGCCCGAGGGCGCCGTCGACGCACACTGCCACGTCTTCGGCCCGGGCGCGGAGTTCCCCTTCGCCCCCGAGCGGAAGTACACCCCCTGCGACGCGTCCAAGGACCAACTCGTCGAGCTGCGCGACCATCTGGGCTTCGCCCGTAACGTAGTGGTCCAGGCGACCTGTCACGGTGCCGACAACAGCGCCATGATCGACGCCCTGCAGGCGTCGGGGGGCCTGGCCCGGGGTGTCGCGACGGTGCGGCCGGACATCTCGGACGCGCGGTTGCGGGAGCTGCACCGGGCCGGCGTCCGCGGCGTACGGTTCAACTTCGTCAAGCGGCTCGTCGACGCGGCGCCACGGCAGGACCTGTGGGACGTCGCCCGGCGGATCGCGCCCTACGGCTGGCACGTCGTCGTCTACTTCGAGGCGGTCGACCTCGCCGACCTGCGCGACTTCTTCCTCTCGATCCCGGTACCGCTGGTCATCGACCACATGGGCCGGCCCGATGTCACCAAGGACCCGCACGGCCCGGAGTTCGAGGCATACCTGAACTTCATGCGGGCACGGCCGGACATCTGGTGCAAGGTGACCTGCCCGGAGCGGCTGTCGGTGAGCGGCCCGCCGGCCCTCGATGGGGAGCGGCAGGCTTACCTCGACGTCGTCCCGTTCGCCCGGCGCGTGGTCGAGGAGTTCCCCGACCGGGTGCTGTGGGGCACCGACTGGCCGCACCCGAACCTCACCGACCACATGCCCGACGACGGCCTGCTCGTCGACTTCATCCCGCACATCGCGCCGACGCCGCAGCTGCAGCGGGGGCTTCTCGTCGACAACCCGATGCGTCTGTACTGGCCGGAAGCCGAGTGAATCACCACACGATCGGAGGCTCACCATGTCACTGGACAAGACCTACAGACTGGTTCCTGGGACGACCATCTTCGACACCGAGCAGTCCGCCAAGGGGTACCACCTCAACCAGTTCTGCATGTCGCTGATGACGGCGGAGAACCGCGAGCTCTACCTCGCCGACGAGCACGGCTACATGGACGCGTGGCCACTGCGGGAGGAGCAGAAGCAGGCGCTGCTCGACCGTGACCTCAACGCCGCGATGCGCGAAGGCGGGAACATCTACTTCCTGGCCAAGTGGGGTGCGACGCTGGGGCTGTCGTTCCAGCAGATGGCGGGCTCGATGACCGGCATGACCGAGCGGGAGTACCGGGACATGATGGTCGGCGGCGGCCGCTCCGTCGAGGGGAACCGGATCGACCACGCCGTCCTCGAAGCGGCGTACGCCGACCCGGCACCGCCGGCCGAGCACGCCACGATCACCGGCGCGGTCTTCACCTCGCACGTGCCGGCGATCGGCGCGGCGATGGACCACCACAAGACCGACGAGCCTTACTGGAGGCCGGTCTTCGACGGTTACGAGTTCTCCAGGCAGTGGGAGAAGGAGAACCTCCCCGACGTGATCTTCCTGGTCTACAACGACCACGCCACCACGTTCGACCTGTCACTGATCCCGACCTTCGTGCTCGGCACCGGTGCGGCATACGCCACTGCCGACGAGGGCTACGGGCCCCGCCCGGTGCCGGGCATCGAGGGCGACCCCGACCTGGCCGCGCACATCGCGCACTCGCTGATCAGGGATGACTTCGATCTCACTCTGGTCAACGAGATGACCGTCGACCACGGCCTCACCGTCCCGTTGTCGCTGATGTTCGGGGACGTCGAGAAGTGGCCGTGCAAGGTGATCCCGTTCCACGTCAATGTGGTGCAGTACCCCGTGCCCTCGGGTGCCAGGTGCTTCAGGCTCGGCCAGGCGCTGCGCAAGGCGATCGAGTCCTACGACAGGCCGCTGAAGGTCCAGGTGTGGGGCACCGGCGGCATGAGCCACCAGTTGCAGGGCCCGCGCGCCGGCCTCATCAACCGGGAGTGGGACAACGCCTTCCTCGACGAACTGATCGAGGACCCGGTCGGGCTGTCGCAGGTGCCGCACCTGGAGTACGTCGAGGAGGCGGGTTCGGAGGGCATCGAGCTGGTCATGTGGCTGATAGCCCGCGGGGCGATGAGTGACCTCGACGGGTCCGGGGAGATCGAGGTCAAGCACCGCTTCTACCACGTGCCGGCGTCCAACACCGCCGTCGGCCACCTGATCCTGGAGAACCACCCGCGGGCCCAGGAGCCCGCCGTGAAGGAGTGACATGACTGACGACCGGACCGTTCGGATCGCCCTGGCCGGAGGCGGCGCCTTCGGCGCCAAGCACGCGGCCGCGCTCAGGCGGATCAAGGGCGTCGAGGTGGCTGCTGTCGTGAGCGGCACCCTCGAAAGCGCCCGGAAGTTCGCGGCGGAGCAGGCTGTCGGCCGTGGTGTCGCGACCCTGGAGGAGGTGCTGGCGATGGACGACATCGACGCCGTCGTCCTCGCCACGCCCACACCGATGCACGCCGCGCAGACGCTGGCCTGCCTCGAAGCGGGCAAACACGTCCAGGTCGAGATCCCGCTGGCCGCCTCCCTGGCGGATGCCGAGGCGTGCCTGGAGGCACAGCGGCGCACCGGGCTGGTTGCGATGGTGGGGCACACGCGTCGCTTCAACCCGAGCCACCAGTGGGTACGGCAGCGGGTCCAGGCCAGGGACTACCACATCCAGCAGATGGACGTGCAGACCTACTTCTTCCGTCGCACTAACCTCAACGCCCTCGGCCGGCCGCGCTCCTGGACCGACCATCTGCTGTGGCACCACGCCGCGCACACCGTTGACCTGTTCGCCTACCAGACCGGCTCGCCTGTCGTGCAGGCCCATGCGGTCCAGGGTCCGATCCACCCCGAGCTCGGCATCGCGATGGACATGTCGATCCAGCTGCGCGCGGAGAACGGCGCCATCTGCACCCTGTCGCTGTCGTTCAACAACGACGGGCCGCTCGGCACGTCCTTCCGTTACATCGGCGACACCGGCACCTACATCGCGCGGTACGACGACCTGGTAACCGGCAAGGGCGAGCCCATCGACGTGAGCGGGGTCGACATCTCGATGGACGGTATCGAACTGCAGGACCGCGAGTTCGTCGCCGCCATCCGCGAGGGCCGCGAGCCGAACGCCTCCATCGCGCAGGTGATGCCCTGCTACCGGACGCTGGCGGCCCTCGAGGAGCAGCTCGACGCCGTCTCGGTCTCATGAGCACGGTACCGGCGGCGGGCCCGGGCCGGATGCCGCGCCGGATCGGGCGGTTCGAGATCGGAGCAGCAGCTCCCCGGGGCGTTCGTACGTACTGGCACCGGTCTGCTTTCCCAGTGGCTCCATCCAGCGGAGGCAGACGCGCAACGCGTCGGCCGGTTGCCGGTTCCGGATCCGGTCGGCGAGGGCAAGCCACTGCCGCTGATCGGCGTAGCCGTCGGTGGCGGACTGCCAGGCAGACTGGAGGTCGTTGTCGTCGATGAGCGCGTCAACCAGTGGGGAGCAGTCGTAGCAGCGGCCCTTCTTGGGCTGTGAGAAGGCCTTCAATCCCTCCAGTGCGTTCGCACGTTCGGTGCCTTCCCGGGTTCCGGCTGTACGGGCCACCGTCCGCAGATGCCTCCTGGGCGATCACCGGATGGGGGTGGCCGTTCGGTGCGAGGTCCGCCGCGTGGACCTCGACCAGCGCGTCCACGCTGCTGCCGTCCGACTTGGTGGATCAGCGCGCGGCCCTGGACGCGATGCGTCGCACGGCGGAGGGACGTCCGCGCACCGGATGCATTCGGGCGTTCCGACAACGGGCGAGTGGCGTAGCCGTCGTCGTGCGCCCGCCAGGGATGACGGGACAGCCCTCAGCGCAGCGCGATGGCCGCGGCCGCCGCTCCGACCAGACCCGCGTCCGTGCCCATCACGGCGGGCGCCACCGTCAGTCGTCGGAGGTAGGAGAGCGTGGCGTAGTCGCGCAGACTGCGGCGCAGCGGGACGAAGAGCACGTCACCGGCCCCGGCCACGCCCCCGCCGACCACCGCGATGTCGAGGTCCGCCAGGGTGGCGGTGGCGGCGATGCCGGCCGCCAGAGCCTGGGCCGCGCGCTCGTAGGAGGCGATGGCGACCGGGTCCCCGGCGCGCGCGGCGACGGCCACAGCGGCGGCCGTCGCGTCGCCGTCGGGGCCGGGCCGCCAGCCGTTCTCCAGGGCGCGGCGGGCGATGTTGGGGCCGCTGGCGATGCCTTCGACACAGCCGCGCGCACCGCAGGGGCACGGCTCGCCGTCCAGGTCGACGCTGATGTGGCCGATGTGCCCGGCGTTGCCCGATGGGCCGGGCCGCAGGGTCCCGCCGAGGACGAGGCCGCCGCCGACGCCCGTCGACACGACGAGGCACAGCGCGTTGTCGTAGCCGCGGGCCGCACCGAGCCAGTGCTCGGCGGCCGTCATCGCGACCCCGTCGCCGACCAGGGCGACCGACCGGCCGTCCGCCGCCTTGTGCACCCGCTCCACCAGCGGGAAGTCCCGCCAGGCGGGCACGTTGACCGGGCTGACCGTGCCGGCGGCGGCGTCCACCGGACCGGCGCTGCCGATGCCCACGGAACCCGCGCGATCCCAGTACGGCGAGGCCGTCAGCTCTCCCAGCACCTCGTCCACGGCCCCCATCACCGCCTCGGCGCCCTCCTGGGCGGGCGTCGGCCGCTGCGCCCGTACGAGAAGGGATCCGTCGCCGTCCACCAGCGCCCCGGCGATCTTGGTGCCGCCGATGTCGAGCGCGGCGACGAGGTCGGTATGCATCGGTGTGGGCTCTCCGGATCAGTGAAGGGGCGGGACCTGCGGGTTCGGTCCACAGTCTGCACCGTCTCCCCGCTGCTGACAACGTTGTCCAGGGCCTATGCTCGACGCCACGGCCTCCGATCACCCCGCGGCGCCCCCACTCGGCCCCGCGCGGCCCGGCCGGAGCACCGCAGCCCCGCCCGTAGCCCCCGCCCGTATCCGACGACAGGACAGCGCACGTGGACCGGACCGCCCGTCATTCCGAGAGCCGCTACGGCAACCGGCCGACCATGAAGGACGTGGCGGCCCGCGCCGGAGTCGGCCTGAAGACGGTCTCCCGGGTGGTGAACAGCGAGCCCGGCGTCACACCCGACACCGAGCGCCGCGTACAGGAGGCGATCGACGCGCTCGGCTTCCGCCGCAACGACAGCGCGCGCGTGCTGCGCAAGGGCCGTACGGCATCCATCGGACTGGTCCTGGAGGATCTGGCGGACCCGTTCTACGGTCCGCTGAGCCGTGCGGTGGAGGAGGTCGCCCGCGCGCACGGCGCGCTGCTGATCAACGGTTCCAGCGCCGAGGATCCGGAGCGGGAGCAGGAGTTGGTGCTGGCGCTGTGCGCCCGCCGCGTGGACGGTCTGATCGTGATCCCGGCGGGCGACGACCACCGCTATCTGGAGCCGGAGATCAAGGCGGGCATCGCCACGGTCTTCGTGGACCGCCCGGCGGGCCATGTCGACGTCGACATGGTGCTCTCCGACAGCTTCGGCGGGGCCAGGGAGGGCGTGGCCCACCTCATCGCGCACGGTCACCGCCGGATCGGGTTCATCGGTGACCAGCCGCGGATCCACACGGCCACCGAGCGGCTGCGCGGCTATCACCTCGCCATGCGGGACGCGGGCATCACGGTCGAGGACGGCTGGGTCTCCCTCGGCTCCACCGAGCCGGATCGGGTGCGGGCCGCCGCCGAGGAGATGCTCGCCGGGCCCGAACCGGTCACCGCCCTGTTCGCGGGCAACAACCGGGTGACGGTGACGGCGGTCCGGGTGATCGCGGAGCGGGAGCGGCCGGTGGCGCTGGTGGGGTTCGACGACATCGAGCTGGCCGACCTGCTCGGCATCACCGTGATCTCGCAGGACGCGGCGGCGGTCGGCAGGACCGCGGCCGAGCACCTCTTCCGCCGCCTCGACGGTGCGGACCACGCCACGGCACGGGTGGAGCTGCCGACGACGCTGATCCCGCGCGGCTCGGGCGAACTGCCCCCGGCCTGAGCCTCCTCGGGCCCGGGAACCCGCCCGTCGAGCACCTTCGGGCCCGGTGCCGGCCGGGTGGAACTCCCGGGTCAGCAGGGCCGGCGGTCGCGTGCGGGTGTCCTCCCGCACCGGGTGGCCCGCGTCCTCGATCCCGTGCGGTCGGGAGTGCGGGAGCGGCGCGTACACCAGGGCGAGGTCCGCGTACCGCGCACTGAGGTCCACGTACCGCGCACCGGCAAGGAGCAGTACCCGCAGAGCCACGCGGGCACTGCTTGTGTCGCGGGCGATCACGCGCGGGCGCTCCGGCCCCCACCCCCAGTGCCCGGCCCCGGCGTCCTGCCGTCCCGGAAACCGGGTGAACACCTTCGCCCGCGCCGGCGGACGCCGCCCGGCGCGGGCTCGCACAGCCCGGCGAGCCCGGCCGTTCCGCCGGGGCTCGACGCCCGCCGACTCCCCCCGTACGGAGCCGTTTACGGCGCCGTGACCGTCAGGTCTCCCCGGCGGGGCGAGGCGAAGGCGTCCAGGTCCGCACGGGTCAGGCCGGTCAGCCGGGCGACCTCGGCGGTGTCCAGCGCGCCGCAGTCGATGCCGCGCAGCAGGTAGCCGCTGAGGGCCTTGGCGGTGGCGGGCTCGTCCATGACGTCGCCGCCCGCCTTGGCCACGTAGGCGGCGAGCCGGGCGGCGGCCGGTTCCAGACCTTCGCGGTAGAAGGTGTAGACGGCCGCGTAGCGGGTCGGCAGGTGGCCGGGGTGCATGTCCCAGCCCTGGTAGTAGGCGCGGGCCAGAGCGCGGCGGGTGAGGCCGTAGTGCAGCCGCCAGGCCTCGTGGACCTGGCCGGTCGGGCCGACGGGCAGGACGTTGGTCGAGCCGTCGGAGACGCGTACGCCGGTACCGGCGGCGGCGACCTGCATGACGGCCTTGGCGTGGTCGGCGGCCGGGTGGTCGCTGGCCTGGTAGGCGGCACTGACCCCGACGCAGGCGCTGTAGTCGAAGGTGCCGTAGTGCAGTCCGGTCGCCCGGCCCCGCGCCGCGTCGATCATACGGGCGACGGCGGCGGTCCCGTCGGCGGCGAGGATCGACTGGCTGGTCTCGATCTGGATCTCGAAGCCGATGCGTCCGGCATCGAGGCCGTGGGCCTTCTCGAAGGCTTCGAGGAGCTGGACGAAGGCGGTGACCTGCTCGGGGTAGGTGACCTTCGGCAGGGTCAGCACGAGTGCTTCGGGGAGCCCGCCGGCCGCCATCAGCCCGCTGAGGAAGACGTCCGTGGTGCGGATGCCCCGGTCGCGCACACCGGCCTCCATGCACTTCATCCGGATGCCCGTGTACGGGGCCGCGGTGCCGTTCGCGTACGCCTCGGAGACCAGACGGGCGGCGCGGGCGGCGGCCTCGTCCTCCTCCGCGTCCGGGCGGGGTCCGTAACCGTCCTCGAAGTCGATACGCAGGTTCTCGACGGGCTCGCGCTCCAGCTTGGCGCGTACGCGGTCGTGGACCGGCCCGGCCAGTTCCTCGGGGATACCGAGGACGGCGGCGAAGGAAGCGGCGTCGGGGGCGTGTTCGTCGAGGGCGGCCAGCGCCTGGTCGCCCCAGGAACGCAGCGTGCCGGGTTCGAAGACGTCCCCGGGGACGTAGACGGTGTGCACGGGCTGGCGGGTGCCGGGATCGCCCGGGTAGCGGCGGGCGAGTTCCGCGTCGACCGCCGTGAGGGAGGCACTGATCTCCTCGCTGACCGCACCGGCGAGGCTCGTTGCCACCTTCTCCTGCTGACCCATGACCGTACCCTCCACGCTCTCGCTGTTTCCGCTTCCCGGAATCAACAATCCGTATAGTGAAGTTATAAGGCGGCTCGACCTGCGTCAATGGTCGCCCGGAACGGCCCTGGGCCGCACGGTGTGTTCTCCGTGCGGCCCAGGGCGGGGGTGGTGCGGGGGTTCAGCCCTTGCGGGTGTTGATCTCTTCGGTGAGCTGGGGGACGACGGCGAAGAGGTCGCCGACGACGCCGTAGTCGACGAGTTCGAAGATCGGGGCCTCGGCGTCCTTGTTGATCGCGACGATCGTCTTCGAGGTCTGCATACCCGCCCGGTGCTGGATCGCACCGGAGATACCCGAGGCGATGTACAGCTGCGGGGACACCGACTTACCCGTCTGCCCGACCTGCGAGGTGTGCGGATACCAGCCCGCGTCCACCGCAGCACGCGACGCACCCACCGCGGCACCCAGACTGTCCGCGAGCGCCTCGATGACGGGGAAGTTCTCCGCACCGTTGACCCCACGGCCACCCGAGACCACGATCGCCGCCTCCGTCAGCTCCGGACGCCCGGTCGACTCACGCGGCGTCCGCGACGTCACCTTCGTCCCCGTCGCCGTCGCACCGAACGACACCGGCAGCACCTCCACCGCACCCGCCGCCGCAGCCGGCTCGACAGGCGCGGAGTTCGGCTTCACCGTGATGACCGGCACACCCCTGGAAACCCGGGACTTCGTCGTGTACGAAGCGGCGAACACCGCCTGCGTCGCGACCGGACCCGCCTCACCGGCCTCCAGATCCGTCGCATCCGTGATAATCCCGGAGCCGACCCGCAGCGCGAGACGCGCCGCGATCTCCTTGCCCTCCCCGGAGGACACCACCAGCACCGCCACCGGGGAGACCGCCTCGAAAGCGGCCTGCAGCGCATCGACCTTCGGAACCACCAGGAAGTCCGCGAACTCCGGAGCATCCGCGGTCAGAACCCTCACCGCACCGTGCTCACCCAGCACCGCCGCGGTCGCCTCCGCACCCGCACCCAACGCCACCGCGACCGGATCACCGACCCGACGCGCCAGCGTCAACAGCTCCAGCGTGGGCTTACGGACCGCACCATCCACATGATCGACCAGAACAAGAACTTCAGCCATGACAACGCACTCCAGAAGAGAAGGAAGAGGAAGGAGGAGAGGGGAGGAACAGCACGGGGCCTAGATGAACTTCTGGCCCGCGAGGAACTCGGCGAGCTGCCGACCGCCCTCACCCTCGTCCTTCACGATCGTGCCCGCCGTACGCGCCGGACGCTCCGTCGCCGACTCCACCGCCGTCCACGCACCCGCCAGACCCACCTCGTCCGCGTCCAGACCCAGATCATCCAGATCCAGCGACTGAACCGGCTTCTTCTTCGCCGCCATGATCCCCTTGAACGACGGGTAACGCGCCTCACCCGACTGGTCGGTCACCGACACCACCGCCGGAAGCGAAGCCTCCAACAGCTCGGACGCGGTGTCACCGTCACGCCGACCGGTCACCACACCCCCGTCCACCGCGACCTC